>CALHBU010000001.1 GCA_937930655.1 uncultured Acidimicrobiales bacterium
CGATGGTCTCGGCCGTGGCCTCAGGCTTGTTGTAGTAGCCCAGCATGGTCGTGTAGCTACGACAGAGCAGCTCGCCCGGCTGACCGGCCTCGCAGTCCTGGCCAGTCTCGGGGTCGATCACCCGCAGCTCGACGTCCTGCATCGGAAACCCTGATGCTTCGGTCCGTTGCTCGACCGTGTTTGACATGTGGCTCACCACACAGGCGGTCCAAACCTCGCTCATGCCCCAGCCCGAGGCGGTTGGACATAACTCTTCCTGCACCCGCCGGGCGACGGGAGTGGTGGACTCTTGTCCGGCGGCAAGCGTGCCGAACCGAATCGACAGGTTGCGTTGCCGAGTTCGGTTTGCCCGGAGAAAGTCTCCCCAGTGGGTGTCGAAGCCGTGAAGGAGCGTGATGCCCTCGTCCTCAGCGGTGTCGAGTACCTCTCCGCCATCGAATGTCTCGAACAGGATGGTTTTTGAGCCGGTGAGCACGGTGTACAGCGCCACCTCGGTGTAGCCAAAGGCGTGGAAGAGGGGCAGGTAGCCGGCGTGCACATCGTCGGCCGAAACTCCATGCATCTGGGCCCGCTCGAGCACGTTTCGAATGACGGAATGATTGTGGACCGCGCCCTTGGGCGAGCTGGTCGTGCCCGAGGTGTAGATAATGATCATCGGATCTGCGGCATCGACATTTGCTCGGCACGTCTCGAGCCGCTCATCCGAGATTCCTGCTCCGCCAGCGATGAAGTCGTCCCAATCGGTTGCTATGTCGGGGCGATCGTCGCCCACAACGACCAGTCGCTCGACCTTTGGCAACTGGTCGAGGACGGCGGTCACCATCTCGGTGTAGTCAACGGGGCCCGACCGGTCGTTGAAGATGAGTGTCGAGGTGTCCGACTGGTCGACGGTGTATTGGACGTCCTCGGATCGGTAGCGAGTATTGAGCGGGACAGTGACCGCTCCCACCGACGGAATCGCATACATGAGGAACAACCATTCGGGACGGTTGGTCATCCAGATCCCGACCTTGTCGCCGGGTTGTACGCCGATGGCGATCAGGGCTTTGGCGACGGCATCGACTTCGTCGGAGAACTCCTGATGGGTCCAGCGCTGCTGGCCGAAGACGAGGGCTTCTCGTGTGCCCCAGAGACGGGCAGCTCGTCGCGGGAGGTCTCCAAGACGTTTGGGTTCGTAGGCCAGCATGCGAGCTCCTTCAGCTATCTCGTTGAGAACTCTCTAGCAGAGCGGGACAGCGGCAGCCGATACGCGGTCGAGGTCCACATGATCGTGCCGCTATTCTTCGCCCGTGACCGGGCCTGACCACATCGATGCCGACCTTGCGGCAGTGGTACTCCAGGCGGCCGGCGCACGGACGATCGTAGACACTGAGATCGTTCAAAGCCTGTGGAGCGGGTACGGGCAAATCGTGCGGTGCCTACTCGAGGGTGGTGCGAAACCCAGTGTGATCGTCAAGCACGTGCGCTGGCCTGACCAACCCCAGCATCCTCGTGGTTGGAGCACCGACCTCTCCCATGAACGGAAGGTGCACTCCTACCGGGTCGAGACCAGATGGTACGACCGGTATGCGGAGGAGTGCCAAGACTCATGCCGGGTGCCTCGTTGCTTGGCCCTCGAGACCCGAGCCGACGAGGTCATCATGGTTATGGAAGACCTGGATGCCTCGGGCTTCGCCGGCCGACGCCAGCGGGTGAGCGAAGGTGAACTCGACGCCTGCCTGTCGTGGTTGGCCAGCTTTCACGCCACTTTCTTGGGTACGCAGCCCGACGGCCTATGGGCCACCGGCACCTATTGGCACCTGGCCACCCGCCCCGATGAGCTTGAAGCCCTCGAGGATGGCCCGCTCAAATCAGCGGCCGCCATCATCGATCGCCGCCTATCCGACAGTCCGTTTCAGACCTTCGTGCACGGAGACGCCAAGCTGGCCAACTTCTGCTTCAGCGCCGACGGGCGCCGGGCAGCGGCCGTCGACTTCCAGTACGTCGGGGGCGGCTGCGGCATGAAGGACCTCGCCTACTTCATCAGCAGCTGCCTCGATGAGCACGAGAGCGAACGACGAGCCCCGGACCTGCTCGACTGCTACTTCGCGCTACTGAGCGATGCACTGGACCGCGTCGGTCGGAAGGTAGATTTCGCCGCTCTGGAGGACGACTGGCGGGCCCTCTACCCAGTGGCCTGGACCGACTTCTACCGGTTCCTGCAGGGATGGAGCCCCGGCCATTGGAAGCTCCACCGTTACAGCGAGCGCCTCGCCCGTGAAGTCCTGGACGCCCTATGACGGCAGCATTGTGATTCTCTCGACATCTGACCTGCGACTGCTGGCCGACCTCGCACTTCGGGCTGCCACCGAGGCCGGTCAGATGATCGCCCGATCCAGACCATTGGAGATCGAGCACAAGGATGGGGGAGCGAGCCTGGCATCTCAGGTTGTCACCGAAATCGATCGGCACAGTGAAGACATCATCCTCGAGATCCTCACGCCCACCCTCGAACGCTTTGACCTTGGCCTGCTCACCGAGGAACAAGACGACAACGGCAGCCGCCTGGTCGCTGACTACTTCTGGAGCATCGATCCCCTTGATGGCACCCTGCCGTTCATCGAAGGATCTCCC
>CALHBU010000002.1 GCA_937930655.1 uncultured Acidimicrobiales bacterium
CATCAGATCGCAGCCGTTGGCTGAAACCACTCGCTCTCCTGTTGGCCATCTCACTTGGCGCCTCCGCTTGCAGCGGTGACAGCTCAGACGACGCCGAAGACTCCTTCTTCGACGAAAGCTCCGAAGAAGCAAGCGGCGACAACGACTCTCGGGGCAGCGACGCCGAGGCCGACATCGTGACCGAGGCCGGGGGTGTCGACGAGGATGCGGCCGACGAGGCAGTCGCCCAGTCCGACGACGAAGAAGCCATGGCTGACGATGCCATGGAGGCCGAAGGCGAGACAGCCTCTGAAGCACCTGCCGACGGTGGCTTCTTTGATGAGCCCGATCGGGATCAGGAGGAAGACAACACCTTCGAGGACTACGGCGTTCGCTCGTTCATTGACACCGCCGACGACCCACTCTCGACCTTCGCTCTCGATGTCGACACCGCCAGTTACTCGATTGGACGTCAATGGTTGGGTCAAGGCTCCCTGCCACCACAGGATTCGGTCCGTGTCGAGGAGTACGTGAACTCGTTCGACTATGACTACCCGGCACCGAATGATGGGCTGACGATCGTGGCCGAGGGCGGTCCGTCGCCATTCGACTCTGACAACGTCATTGTGGCCGTTGGTGTTCAGGCCGAGGTCGTCGCCGATGCCGATCGTCCCTCAGCATCGCTGGTGTTCGTCATCGACACGTCCGGGTCGATGGGCCAGGACAACCGGCTCGACCTGGTAAAGACCTCCCTCATTGGGTTGGTCGAGGAGCTTGACCGTGACGACACGGTCGCCATAGTGACCTACAGCGATGGAGCCGACGTGCTGCTCGAGCCGACCTCGGCCCGCAACGACGACGAGATCATCGAGGCAATTGAGCAGCTGCAACCCAACGGCTCAACCAACCTCGAGGCCGGACTCGAAGCCGGCTACGACCTGGCCAACGAGGCCTTTCAGCGCAACGGCATCAATCGGGTCATTCTGGCTTCTGACGGTGTGGCCAATGTTGGTCTCACCGACCCTGACCGATTGGTCAACATGATTCGGGATGATGCCGACGAAGGTATCCAGCTGGTCACCGTTGGTGTCGGGATGGGCAACTTCAACGATGTCGTCATGGAGACGCTGGCTGACGACGGTGATGGCTTCTACGCCTACGTCGACAACGAGGATGAGGCTGACAAGTTGTTCAACGAGGACCTTGTTTCGACTCTGCTGACTGTGGCCATCGACGGCAAGATTCAGGTCGACTTCGATCCCGATGTGGTTGAGTCCTATCGCTTGCTGGGCTTTGAAAACCGGGCCGTGCTCGACGACGACTTCCGCAACGACGATGTCGATGCCGGCGAACTCGGGGCTGGCCATCAGGTAACCGCCATCTACGAACTCAAGTTGGTCGATGATCCCCGAGGCGACCGCCTCGGCACCGCATCCCTCCGGTGGGAAGACCCTGAGGCCGGAGATGTTCGGGAGACCCGGCTCGAGCTGGCGACCTCGATCATCGAGGACCGCTGGAGCAGCACGAGCGATGACTTCCGACTGGCCGTCACCGTCGCCGCCTTTGCCGAGATCCTTCGAGGCAGCCCCTTCGCCGACGACGTCAGCCTCAACCAGGTTGCGGAGGAGGCCGAAGCCATCGCTGATCGGGACGATGAGGTCTGGGAACTGGTCGATCTGATTCGTGAGGCCGACCGCCTCTCATAGCCCGGTCGGTTAAGCGACCACTCCACTGGCTGGGCTTCTGGGACCAGCCCACCAGGCGGAGAATAAGGGAAGGCTGTGGGCTTCGGCCCACAGCCTTCGAGTTTTTGACGACCGGTGCTATAGCGACTCCAGGGGTAGTTCGATCATGGCACCAAACGATGTCTGGCGATCTTCTGCGCTCATGGCCTCGCCCCGCTTGATGTGATCGCTCACGGTGCAGATGGCTAGCGCTGCGGCTCCGCACTCAGCAGCCAGGCCATACAGGCCGGCCGCTTCCATCTCGACTGCCAGGTAGCCGTATTTCTCCAACAGGGCAGAGGGAGATTCGTCCGGGTCGTAGAAGAAGTCGCTGGTAAAGACAGTTCCAACCCGGACCGAGGCACCGTGACGCTCAGCCGAAGCCACCGCAGCCGACAACAAGCCCCAGTCGGCAACGGCGGCCATGTCTCGCCCCTGGAGCCTGGTTCGGTTGACACGTGAGTCGGTTCCAGCACCGAGGGCAACGACGACGTCGCCGAGGTGGAGATCGTCCTGCAAGGCACCGCACGAGCCGACCCGGACGATCCGTTCGACGTTGAAGACCCTGATGAGTTCGGTGGCGTAGATCTGGATTGAGGGGATACCCATGCCCGAGCCTTGAACCGACACCGGAATGCCGTTGTAGGTACCGGTGAAGCCCAGCATGTTGCGTACATCGGTGACTTTCCGGACATCGCTCAGGAAGGTCTGAGCGATGTATTCGGCTCGGAGCGGATCGCCGGGCATCAAGACAGTTGGAGCGAAGTCGCCGGGTTCGGCGTTCAGGTGGGGTGTTGCCATGCGGACCACGGTCTCACAAACCCGAGCGGTCGGACACGACCCCGACAACGGAGGCTGGTTGGACAACGTGCCTTCCTCAGCAGCTCTCGGGGTGACAAACTGGTCTGATGGCGATGCGTCAGGATTGCAAACACTTCCAGAGTCGCACCTATCCCAGTGGTGACACCATGCGGAAGTGTGCTCTCGATCTTGCTCCCGAAGCGCCTTGGAACTGCCCTGCGGATTGTTCGGGTTTTGAGCGTCGCATGGCCGACGTGAACTGGCGTCACGGCTCGTTGATCACCCCGCCGACCCCTGAAGCTCCTGACAGCGTTGGCGACGATCCGTCAATCGCAGCCCTGCTCGACGAGGCCGAGGACATCATCAACAACGCGGGCCCAGCCATCAAAAGCGACGTCGAACAACAAATCGCCCGAAACCGTCCCAAAAAGAAGTGGTGGCAGTTCGGCCGTTGACCTGGCCCGGTCCGACCGGGAGGTCGGCGTGGGAGAGTGGTGGCAGTTCGGCCGTTGACCCTCTTTTTGGCGGATCCAACGACCGGTTTTCTGCTTTTGTCCGTCTAAACGTCCGCTGACGTTTTCTGGGGCCGCCGGAAGGGGAAGGGCGGCTGCCTGGTCCGCCAAAATGGCGAGGGGCAGCCGGTCTGAATTTCTCCTAGGCCGATAGTGTTAATTGGGTGACGGAGACGTTTTCACCTGACCAGGTTGCCAAGATGCCGGGGGCCGATTGGCGTCAAGCGTGGGCCGCATCGGCAGCCGAGCAGGCCATGCCATCGACTGAGTCCGAGGAGTGGCGTTACAGCCGCGTTGGCGAGCTCGATCTCGAGCAGCTCACCCCGCAGAATCAGCCACCAACGGCGTCGGCAACCGACCCTTTCGACAGCATCGAACGGGCCGCCACAGTATCGGTGGTGAACGGCTGGGTCACGTCGGTTTCTCTTGACGAAGGCTGGGCCGCCAAGGGGCTCCAGGTGGGGCCATCCACCACGTCCGCCGATCGGGAGCTTCCGGTCGACCCGACGGTCTTCGATCACCTCAGTCTGGCTTTTGCCCCCGACGGGGTCAGTATCCAGGTGCCCGATGGGCTCTTGGTCGAAGCTCCGGTCGTCATCCTTAATCATCACACTGGTGGCGGTGTCGCCAGCTTCTCGCACGTGTCGGTACAAGTGGGTGCTAACGCCTCTCTCTCCATCGTCGAGCATCAGTCGTCGGCGTCCGGGGGTGGCCTTGCGGTCCCCGTCGTCGATCTGGCCGTTGCCTCGGCCGGTCGGCTCGAGATGGTCACGGTGCAAGACCTCGCCCACGACACCTGGCAGCTCGGCCGTCAACACTCAACGGTTGCCGATCAAGCCAATCTTTCAGTTGGGTGCGCCTCGTTTGGCGGTGCGTACGCACGCCTCCGTACCGATACCAACCTGACTGGTCGGGGCGCCAATGGCGATCTTCTGGCCGTCTACTACGCCGATGGCACTCAGGTGCACGACTTCCGCACCTTCCAGCACCATTCGGCGAAGGACACCACGAGCGACCTTCTGTTCAAGGGGGCGGTTGATGATCAGTCGAACTCGATCTACACCGGCCTCATTCACATTCATCCAGACGGCGCCGGATCCAACGCCCACCAGACGAACCGCAACGTGAAGCTGAGCGAAGACGCCTGGGCCTGGTCGGTTCCCAATCTCGAGATCGAAAACAACGACGTCCGGTGTAGCCATGCGTCAACGGTCAGCCCGGTCGACGAAGATCAGCAGTTCTACCTTCATGCTCGTGGCGTGCCTCCGACAGTGTCCGACCGGTTGATCGTCTCGGGCTTCTTCGAGGAAGTCATCGCTCGTTTCTCGTCGGTGGTGGTACAGGACGAGGTCCGACGTCTCGTCGACGCCAAACTCGATCGCAGAGGAGGAGCAGCATCGTGAGCAGCTTCAAGGTATGTGCCTTCGACGATCTGCAACCCGACTCGGCCGCCCGGTTCGATGTCGAAGGCCATCGACTTGCCGTGGTCCGCTTGGGCGACAACGTCCACATCATCGGCGATATGTGTTCCCACGCTGACTACTCATTGGCCGAGGGAGAGCTGGACACCGATGAGTGCACGCTTGAGTGCTGGAAGCACGGATCGGCGTTCTCCATCACAACGGGAGAACCGCAGACCCTTCCGGCAACCAAACCGGTGCCGGTCTATGACGCCAGGGTCGACAACGGCGATGTGTACGTGACCATCACCCAGGGAGATCCATCGTGAGCGAACTCGTTATCAAGGGCCTCACCGCCACTGTTGCCGGCAACGACATTCTCCGTGGTGTCGATCTGACCATCGGCTCCGGCGAGGTCCACGCCGTCATGGGGCCAAATGGCGCTGGCAAGTCCACTCTCTCCCACGTACTGCTCGGCAAGCCGGGTTACGAGGTCACCGGTGGCTCGGTCACGCTAGATGGAAAGGACGTCCTGGCTCTTCCAACGTGGGAGCGAGCCCAGGCTGGTCTGTTCCTAGCCATGCAGTACCCGACCGAGGTACCCGGCGTGTCGTTGTTCGATGTGATGGAGGCGTCGTTCGATGCTTCGGAGCGTTCATCGAGCCAACTTCAGGAGCTGCTGGAGAGTGAGGCCAAGCGGATCGGCTTCGACGAAAAGTTCCTGTTACGGCCCCTCAATGTCGATCTATCGGGCGGCGAGAAGAAACGGAACGAAACACTGCAGCTCGGTGTTCTGGCCCCGAAGATCGCCGTGCTCGACGAGTTGGACTCTGGCCTCGATGTCGATGCGTTGCGGGATGTATCCCGGAGGGTCGAAGCCCTCACCGAGGACACCAACCTCGGTGTACTGGTGATCACCCACTACACCCGGCTGCTTGCCGAACTCCGACCCGACTATGTCCATGTGTTGGCCCAGGGCCGAATCGTGGAGACCGGTGGTCCGGAGTTGGCCAACCAGCTCGAAGACACCGGCTACGCCGAGTATGCGGAGGAAGTAGTGACCACTTCGGCCACACCGTTCGCATCGGGAATCGATCCGGCCGATCCCTTCGCCGACCCACTGGCCTGAGGCGTGAAATGACAGGACCTGAACTGCTGTCTGAAGAGGCGCTCGTCGAGGCGCTGGCCGAGCTGCCCGACTGGAATCGGTCCGATGGTCGGCTCACCGGCGAGTTCTCGTTCGACTCGTTTGTCACCGCGTTCGGTTTCATGACCGAGGTGGCCCTCAATGCCGAACGGCTCAACCATCATCCCGAGTGGAGCAACGTGTACAACCGGGTGGTGATCGAGCTCACCACTCACGACTCTGGCGGCCTCACCAAGCTGGATATCGAGCTTGCTCAGTGCGTGACCAGATTGGCCGCGGCCAGATAGCTGTCCTCGTTGAGGGTCTCGATGACCCGTCGGTCGTTGCCGAACAGGATCCGATGCGAGGAGGCGTGGTAGGGACGGAAGAACATGTCCACCTCCAGGCCGAGAATCTCAGCCAGGTAGGCGTTGATGACACCGCCGTGGCAGG
>CALHBU010000003.1 GCA_937930655.1 uncultured Acidimicrobiales bacterium
AGCTCGGTGATCTTTCGGATGCCCTGGGCATCGAGGATGTTGTTCGTGTCGAGCTGATCGAGAGGGGTCTGCTCGAGGTAGTCGATCGCAACGTCTTCGAGGGCGTAGCCGTTGAGGTCAGTACCAATGACCTGGATGATCCGATCGCGAAAGCTGGCCCGCTCGGTGTACAGCGAGACGAAATCCATCTGCTTGCCGACGGTCTTCAAAGCCTCGGAGAACTTGGCGGCAAAGAGTTCTTCCAACGTGACGATGTCGGACGCCCGCTCGCAGCCGATGGCCTGAGCCACCTTGATGACATCTTCCTCTGCCTTGTTGACCCTGACAAAGAAGTTGACCTTGATGTCGGCCCGAATGTTGTCCTGACAGATCAGGCCCTCGGTACCACGACGGTCGATTTCGATGGTCTTCACCGAGATGTCCATGATCTCGGCTTTGTGGAAGATGGGGACGACCGGGCGACCGGTGAACGACACCACCACCGATTTCATGGTGCTGACGACCAAGGCCTGGCCCTGCGGCACCTTCCGGTACAGCTGGGACAGGACGAACATGCCTGCTAGAACGACGAAAAGGAGCAGTGCTACCACTACTACGACGCCAATGATCACGGTCATGCTTCCCTCTTTCTCTGTTTCTCAAAAGACTGTTTGTTAAACGAATGGTTGTTGGGGCCGGGCCTCATGTGATGGCCTCCACATCGGGAGACACCACGAAGAGGCCGTCATCGTCGACATCGACGATGAGAGCCTGGGCCCCGGCAGTGAGCTGGTTATCGATCGCGCATCGCACCTGGACCAAGTGGGTGCTCTTCTCGGAATCGACCACTTCGGCTTGGCCAAAGTCTCGATCGACGCGACCGGTTTGGATTACGCAGAGCCGGCCGATGAGATCTCGGCGGCGAACAGCCGGTGTGACCTCGAAGACGGGCCGCATGATCCGACCAATTCGACCAGCCACGACAAGACCAACGACTAGCGCCAGCAGCGTGATGATGATGCCGAGCGCTACACCAGCGCTGCCGGCTGAAGCCACTAGCCAGGTGGCGAAGAGCGAGAAGGCCCAACCGATGAGCGCAACGAAACTGAAGGCCACAGGGATCGGCAGATAGTGAACGCCGAGACCGCGGAAGACGCCGGACAGCGACGAGCCGGCGTTGGCCCCGTCACCGGTCGCTCCGTCTGACGAGAGGTCGGAAGCATCAGGCGAGAGGTCAGCATCAAGTTCGGCCTCGACATCAAAGTCGGCGAACCCGAACGCCAAAGCGACGACCCAGTAGGCGAGCGAGAAGAGCACCAGGGTGGTGAAGATGACGGTCGGGAATCCGAACGAAATGTCGATCAAACGAGCCATGATGGCAACCCCCCTCTACTCCTCGATCCTCCAAACGGCGATGGCCGTTCTGGATTCAACGTCGGCAGTTCGTCTTCAAGTTCCAGAAAGAGAGGGAATTCTTCGGAACGAGGGTCAGTGTAGTGGTGGCCCGGCAGCTCGACGGCCCAGCGGGGTAACTGGCGGCTAGTGCAGCGTTGGCCGGAGTGTCCCCGGCCCATCAGCCGACCACTCGGAAACGAAACGGTACCGATCGCCTCGGATGAGCGTTGTACGCCACTCGATGGCGTGGCCATCACGTTCGCCCAGCCGCTCCAACTGGAACGCCGCTCCACCCGCCGCCAAACCAAGCAGCCGGCTGTCTGCGGTGGTCGGCACCACCGGAGCCAACCGTTCCCAACCCTGGTTGGGGGCACGCCCACCGATCTTGTCGAGCTCGTCGTAGAGAGCGGTGTGGCTGAAGTCGACCCCTAGCAAGGGGGCAGCCAGGTGTTTTGGCATCCAAGCCCGGTCGATGGCCAGCGGTGAGCCGCCAGCCAACCGAACTCGCTCGAGGAAAACCAGCTCGCTCGCTTCGTCGAGCCCGAGCTGACCGGCTGCCACCGGTTCCCGCACGACCTCTAACGCCAGGACTTCGCTGGTCTGATCGACGCCAGCTGCTTCGACCGAACGAAACAGGCTGTAGAGCGTGCCTAGTGGCTGCTCGAACTCAGCCCGATTCACCACCGTGCCCCGGCCTCGCTGCCGTCGAAGCAACCCGGTTCGATTGAGGTGGCGGATGGCCTCCCTCACCGTATGGCGGCTCACTTCGTAGTCCGCCGTCAGCTCGACATCGGTGGGAAAACGCTCGTCGAACTCGCCATCGTCGAGCCGTCTTCGCAGTTCGGCCTCGAGCTGGGCCCAAAGTGGTAGCGGTTCAGATCGATTGAGTTTCTTGATGGACACACTTCTCCTCGGTACCCGATGGTAGATGTCTACAGTGTCCGCCGTGACCGACGCTGCAAAGGGATGGGCCTTCGTTGTCGTGCAGGCCATCCTTCTCTTGCTGTTGGTCGCGCTTCCATCAGCCGACCATTGGCCCACCCCGACAGCCGTTCGCCGGGTGGGCGACATCCTCTTCGTCGGTGGCCTCCTTTTGGTCGCCGTAGCCTCGCTCCGACTCGGACGTTCTCTCACCCCGACGCCTGTTCCGAACCAGTCGGGAGAGCTCACAACCACCGGGCTCTATCGGTTTGTCCGCCACCCGATCTACACCGGTGTGCTGGCTCTCGTCGTTGGACTCACCATCCGATCGGGCAATCTTCTGTGCCTGCTCGTTGGCCTCGTGCTGATCGTCTTCTTCAATGTGAAGGCTCGGTGGGAGGAAGACAAGCTCGCCACGGTCTACGACGACTACCGGGCCTACGCATCGGAAACCCCTCGCTTCATCCCTCGACCTCCGCGCCGCTGAGCCGCTGTGCCTCTCTGGATCCCGGTCACTCTTGCTGCCGCCACCTTCCAGATACTGCGGACCGCCCGCCAGCATCAGCTACGGGACCAGCTCTCAGTGTTTGGCGCCGGCTATGTCCGGTTCGCCTACGGACTGCCATTCGCCGCCGTTGCACTCTTCGCCACGTGGATGGTGCAAGGCGAACTGCCGAACCCAAACGGACGCTTCTGGCCCTACATCGTCGCTGGTGGCTCCTCTCAGATCCTCGGCACCGTCGCCATCCTGAAGGCCTACGAGTTCCGAAGCTTTGCCCTCGGGAACGTGTTCTCCAAGACCGAGGTGGTGCAAGTAGCCGTAGTGTCGTCGGTCATATTGGGCGAGCCTCTCCAACCACTCGGATGGGTGGGTGCAGCTGTGTGCATGGTGGGCGTCATTTGGTTGGCTGCCCCCGAAGGCCTTTCGGATGTCGCCGACGGGATCTTCGACAAAGCAGCCGGAATGGGGGCATTGGCCGGCGGCCTGTTTGCCGTGTCAGCGGTCTGCATCCGAGGCGCAGCAAATTCGATGGAAGGTTCAGCATGGCCCCGAGCAATCGTCACCCTGACGATGATGCTCAGTATCCAAACTGTCATCAACGGGCTGCTTCTTCGTTGGCTGGAGAAGGCCTGGCCTCTCGACGTGCTTCGTGCCTGGCGGGCCGCTTGGGTCGTTGGTCTCCTGAGTCTGTGCGGCTCGGCCGCTTGGGCTCTCGCTATGACATTGACCAACGCAGCCAAGGTCCGAACGCTGGGTCAGATTGAACTGGTCATCGGTTTTGCCGTGTCGGTCGTATGGCTGAAGGAACACCACCAGCGAGACGAATACCTGGCCAGCGCATTGGTGATGGGTGGTATCGGTCTGGTGATTGCCCTCGGCTAACAGTTGTCCAGTCGGCTGGTTGAACACTGGCCGAGGCCCCTACGCTGCCCGGCCGTGGCAATCGTCAACCCAACCATCGTCATTCCAACCTGGGGACAGGGCCGGCCAGGGCTCGGCCAAGGGGGCTTCACGTCGTCGCAGTTCGAGGCTGCTGTCGGCCAGCCAATCACCATCAGCTTGAAAGCTCCGATTCCGCTGGAAACCGAACTCGATGTGGCTGCGACCGAGCACGGGTGGGAGCTCCGCCAACACGACACCGTCATCATGGCAGCCGTGCCGTCGGAAATTTCCTACGCCGCGACACCTGCGGTCGGTCTGGCCGCAGCCGCCGACGCCAGAACTCGATTCCCCGTCACTCCGGACGATCACAATGCACGGGAATGCCTGTCCTGCGGGTTCGGCGACCAAACCATGCAGGTCTGGCCCGGATTGCTCGACGACGGAACCGGACGGGTGGCCAGCGACTGGCATCCCCCCGAGTGGGCTGGCGACGACGACGGGGTGGTCAACCCAGGGCTCATCTGGATGGCCCTCGACTGCACCTGCGGTTTCTACGTCGGTCAGTACCCGGAACGGCGGAACGCCCTGACCGTGCAGTACTCGGCCGAGGTTCTGAAGCCGGTGCGGGTCGGCCAGAGCTATGTGGTCGTCGGTTTCGACGGCAACTGGCCCGGCGGGTGGGACGGCCGCAAGCGAGGCGCTGGCTCCTGTGTCTTCGATTCCGATGGCAACGTTGTGGCCCGATCTGACTCGTTCTGGGTGTCTGTCCCCGACCCCGACTGACTATCGTCCCAATCATGGGATCAACACTGGACGGAAGAGTCGCAATCATCACCGGCGCCGGTCGTGGCATTGGCCGTGAACACGCCCTACTGATGGCATCGGAGGGCGCTCGGATCGTGGTCAACGACCTTGGTGGCAACGTCGATGGCAGCGGTTCCGATCAATCACCGGCCGAGGAAACAGCGTCGGAGATCAGGGCCATGGGTGGCGAAGCAATCGCCAACGGCGCCAACGTCACCGATTGGGAAGGCGTCCAGGGCATGGTCAACGCCGCGGTCGAGGCCTTTGGCGACCTGCACGTACTGGTCAACAACGCCGGCATCCTCCGCGACCGTGTCATCGTCAACATGACCGAGCCAGAGTGGGACGCCGTCATCGACGTGCACATGAAGGGTCACTTCGTTCCCACCCGATGGGCCGCCGCTTACTGGCGGGAGCAAGTGAAGGCTGGCAAAGAGGTCAACGCAGCCATCGTCAACACTGCCTCCGGCGCCATGTTGGGCAACCTCGGGCAGTACAACTACGCCGGAGCCAAGGCGGCCATTGCATCCATGACACTGGTGGCGGCCGGCGAGCTCTCCCGGTACGGCGTCAAGGTGAACTGCCTGGCCCCGTTGGCCCGCACCCGCATGACGCTCCAGACCCCCGGCATGGAAGAAGCCATCGCCCCACCAGAAGATGCTGGCGACTTCGACATTTGGGACCCGGCCAACATTTCACCGCTGGTCGGTTATCTCTCGACCGCCGAGTGTCCCTTCACCGGCGGCGTGTTCCACGTGGGAGGCAACGAAGTCGGTCTCTACGGTGGTTGGTCGCTGGACAAGGACAACGACGTTGTCGCCACCGATGGTCGTTGGACGGTCGAGGGCCTTCAGGACAAGGCACCTCGTCTGCTCGAGGGACGCGATGGCCTGGCATCGGTCGTCACCGACATCGGCGGCACCATGAAGGGCTTCGGTCGGCGCACCGCTGACTAGACCTCGGTCCTATATTCCTACAGTCGCAGCCTTTCGGCGACCGCCGAGCCCGCAATCCTGAGCTCTACTGCCCGGTAAACCGTGGTGGTCGGCGGTCGCGAAAGGCTGCGATTCCTTCTTTGAAGTCGTTGGAGCTGAGGGCCTTGGTTTGGCCCCAGCTCTCGATGGCCGCCGCATCCCACGGTTCACGGGTCATGTTTTTGAGAACGGCTTGTTTGGTGAGTGCGAGATGCATGGGCGGCAACGCCGCCAGCTTGGCGGCGAAGGCCATGGCATCGGGAAGCAACTGCTCGGGCTCTACAACCGACTGCACCATGCCGGTTGCGACAGCTTCATCCAGGGGGATTTCTTCGGCCAAATAGAGCCACCGAAGAGCCCGACTCATCCCCACCAGCCGAGGCAGAGTCCACGTAATGAGATCGTCGGGGTGGATGGCCCGCTGCATCCAGATGGGAAGTAGTCGGGCCTCGGTCGAGCAGAGGACGATGTCGCAGAGCAGGGCGAAGCCGAGGCCGCCACCGGCTGCCACCCCGTTGATGGCAGCAATGGTGGGCTTGGGCATCTCGAGCAGGTCAACGCACCAGGCAAACGATGGATCGTGGGATGCGGCTGGAACGGGGCTCTTGTCCTCGGCGGTTAGATCGGCGCCGGAGCAGAAACCCTTGCCCGCGCCGGTCAGAACCAACACCCGAACGTCGGTGTCGGTGGCGGCGTGGTCGAGCACCTGCCTGACCGAGCGGCGGAGCGGTCCATTGAAGGCGTTGAGGCGCTCCGGTCGGTCGAGGGTGGCGACCAGCACTCCAGCATCGTCGATGTCAGCGGTGAGGTCCTCGTAGCTTCGGTAGGCAGCCATGGGCTGAATCTAGGGCGAGAGTTCGAACGTCGCCTGTCCGTGGTGGGCAACAGCTTCAGCCGAGTACGCCATTGGCAGTAACTCACAAGCCAACCATGCCGACCGTTGATCGAGATCATGGCCGCTCCCCCGCACGCCGCTGACGCCGTGAGGCACCACCCAGCCGGAGTTGTCCCAGTCGGCCACGTCGAAGACGTACCGTCCCACCGAGGCGTGAGACGACCGGTCGCCGTGGATCGGTGCGACGGCGCCAGCGCGAACGGTGTCCCCGTCGCCAGGGCAGCCGTCGACCGGTGGATGAAGGTCGGACCGCTCAGGAAGGGCGGTGGCCAGAGGGTGAGGCGAGACCATGATGTGGACGTCGTCCCATCGCCAGGCGTCGAGATCGGGCCCGAGGCTTTGAGCAAGCTCGGACGCCGCCGAGTCAAGGGCCTGACCAAGGAGTTGATCGAGGTCGGCCTGGGTGTCGAGCCCCGGTACTGTCCTCCAGCCGTCGTGCAGCAGGAGGGCTGTCGCCCCTTCGGCGGCCAT
>CALHBU010000004.1 GCA_937930655.1 uncultured Acidimicrobiales bacterium
CCTCAAGCGAGGCCAGCAAGGGCTTGAGCAGTTGGAGATAGCGAATATGGAGTTCCCACGGCTTGTGCTTTTGGTCGACCGGATAGGTGACTTCGGCCATGTGCCAGGGAATACAGATACCCAGCACCCGAATCGGCCCGATCGACGTCTCGGTGGTGCCACTAATGAAGCGGGTCTGGTCGAGTCCGGGAACACCAACCCGGTCGACGTGATGCCACGGTTGCCTCGACCAGAGAACCACCTTGCGCTCGTCGGCTGCGAAGCGTGACCCTCGCGGTGGCTCGGCCCAGAGAAGATGGCCGCCACGAGGATCCATCGACGTTCGGGCCTCGGTGAGCACCATGACCTCGGGTTGGAGCGAGAAGAGATAGTCGAGGGCTTCGGCCCCTCGGGGTGTCGTTGGCTTCTTCCGCTCGAGGTTCCAGGTGAGAACGCGGGCTATCTCCATAGTGAGTTCCGTGACTGCCGCCAAGATTTCCTCCGGGGCGACGCCGGACCGATCTCTCCTACGCTCGCGGCATGGATCTGGAAAACAAGGTTGCCGTCGTCACCGGAGGAGCCTCGGGCATCGGCTTTGCCCTTGGCTCGCGCTTCGTTCGCCGAGGGGCCAAGGTGGTGCTGGCCGACATCGAGCAGCGGGCGCTGGCCGAGGCCGCCGAGCGGTTGAGTGAATCGGGAGCCGAGGTGCTGGCTGTCCCGACCGACGTGTCCGACAAACACCAGGTCGAAGCCCTTGCCGCTACCACTATCAACCGGTTTGGAGCGGTGCATTACGTGTGCAACAACGCCGGTGTCGGAAGCCGAGGGCTGCCCGTGAGCGACCTCCCGGTCGAGGACTACGAGTGGATCATGGGAGTAAACCTGTTTGGGGTGATCCACGGCATCCACGCCTTCCTCCCGCATCTCAGAGCCCAGGACGAGGGCCACATCGTCAACACCGGCTCGATTGCCTCGGTGGTCTGCATGACCGAGATGGCGCCCTACAACGCAGCCAAAGCCGCCGTGCTGTCGCTTAGCGAGACGCTCTATCACGAGCTGAAAGCTGAAGGTTCGGCGGTCGAGGTGTCGGTGCTCTGCCCCGGATGGGTACGAACTGCACTCGGCACGTCGGACCGCAACCGGCCCGAGGCCTTGGCAGTGTCGTTCACTTCCGACCAAGCCACCAGAGTCCAACAGCGGAGAGAGAAGATTGCCGACTTGTTCGCCAACGACTCCATCTCAGCCGGTGAGGCCGCCGACTTGGTGATGGACGCCATCGACAATCGCCGCTTTCACGTGTTTACCCACCCCAGCATGACCGACGAGGTGGCTGCTCGGTTTGAGCGCATTGTGGCTGGCGACAACCCGGTAGTGCCGGCCATCTGAGGGTCGATCAGGAGCTGCCGGGAATCGGAGCGCCGACGATCGGCATCTCTTCTGGCTCGAGCCCCAGCATTATCAGTTGCTTGGAGAACCCGATGAAGCTGCCCATGGCGTAGGTGAGCTCCATGATCTGGGCGTCGGTGTAGTGCTGTCGGAGCGCAGCCTGGACTTCGGCCGATGGTTCGGAGCCGCCGTCCAACAGGGTGTCGGCCCAGCTCAACGCCACCTTGTAGTTGTCTGGCAGGTGACTCTCTTGGTGCTCGTCGGTGATGCCATCGACGAGATCTTCGGTGAGACCGGCCTCACGGGCCTGGTCGAAACGAATCTGGGTTCAAAGCCCGCAGCCCGTCACCCTGGCGTTGCGGAGCCGGATGAGCTCCTTCACGTCGACCGGGGCCTCACCCTTCGACCAGAGGGTGGCGTACATGCCATCGAATGCTTCTCTCACCTTTGGGCTGTGACCCATCACGGTGCGAATGTTCTGACCCTTGCCTTCGACTGAAGAAGCAAGGCGGGGAGTGGTGGACATCTACCGGTCTCCGTTCGTTGAGGAACTCTGTTGGGGGAGAAGCGCATTGTCGAAGCGATGACTGATTTCCCAGGTGGCCAGCGCAGTAGTGAGCGTGACGACGCCGTCGCTGCCTATGGCTTCTGCCACCTCGGCCACCTGTTCGTCGGTGATGCCATGGACATCGATGACGTACTGCTCGGCCAGTTTGAGGCAGGTCTTGGTGGCGGCATCGAACCGATCATCGGTGACCCACTGCGAGAGAGACTGGACCATGGCTTCGTCCAGGCCAGCGGCGACAGCGGCAGGAGAGCGGGGCTCGTCCCAGGCGTGGGTGTTTCGCAGAAGGGTTGCGGCCCGGAGGCGACAGAGCTCGAGGATTCTGGGGTCGACAGAACTCTGCCAGAGCTCGTCGAGGATGCGCTGATGATCGGCGGCTAGCCCCGGGTGGAGCTCGAGAAGCTCTTCCCTGGATGTGGCTCCTTCGAGCAACCAACTCATGTGCGAACAGTAGCCGAGGTCTCCGAGGGAAGATTGGCCGCTATGACGACGGGGTGTTGGTAGCCAGGAAGTCGGCGACCTGGCTCATGGCTGCAGCTCTGGCGTCACCATCCATCCAGTCCTCGACCAACGTGGCGTTGGGGGCGAGACGGGCCAGATCTCGAGAGGAAACCTCGGGGTGATAGACGTCCCGGCCCATCAGGACCAGCATCGGCGTCGTGCAGGCGGACACGACGGCTTCGTCAGCGGTAAAGAGGAAGTCGTCGCCGTCGTACATGTTGGAGCGGAACGTGGCCCAGTCTGCGTCGCTCATGTCGGGGTGGATGCTCTTGATCTCGACCGCCCAGCTGTCGAACATGTCGTAGAACTCTCGGCGGTTGTTGTCTCGCCCAATGGTCTGGAACATCGTCGCTGACGCCACCCGCTCGGGCGCTGCATTGATGAGACCCATGATGTACGGCCCGCCAATGCACATGCCCTGCACGTGGAACTTGTCGACCCCTAGATGGTCGAGGAGGGCCAACTGGTCGGCAGCGAAGGTCTCCCACCCGTGGTCGGCGGCGATGGGGCCCGGTGAACGCTTGGTGGCGTTGCGCTGGTCCATGGCGATGACTCGGTAGTCGTTGGCCAGTTGCTCGATCGGGTTCCAGGGTGTGTGTTCCCAGAACGTCACCGCAGATTTCATGCCACCGGGGGCGATCAGGAAGACGGGAAAACCCTCGCCGTGATCTTCGTAGTAGAGCTCTGCGCCGTCGTACTCAAAGGTTGCCATGGCAAGAAACTAGCGAGGCCGCCCGCTAGCTGCGTCGAGGGAGCTGTACGAATTCCACCGGAACGCCGTCGGGGTCCTCGGTGTAGAAGCTGCGAGCTCCGGCTGCGATATCGGTGACC
>CALHBU010000005.1 GCA_937930655.1 uncultured Acidimicrobiales bacterium
CGCGCCGAGCACGATACCGAAGGTGAGGAACCCCCACGCGGCCACTGTCCACCGACGAGTCTCCAGCAGCCACCCCTCTCCTACCCGGCCGGTGATGAGGGCGGCGATGGCGAAGGCGAACGGCACGCTGAACCCGACGTAACCGAGATAGAGCATCGGTGGGTGAAAAGCCACCAACACATGGTTCTGGAGCAGTGGGTTGGGTCCGGGGCCCACAAAGTCAAGCGGGACGTCGACCGGGATGAAGGGATTGGAGGGTCCGACCATCAGGGCGAAGAAGAAGCCGCTGATCATCAGCAGGACAACGATGGCCCATCCCAGGAGCGGATCGTTGCCCCGATGACGGAACTTCACCAGCACCGCACCGATGTACAGGCCGAGGATGAGCGTCCAAAGGATGATCGAACCCTCGAGGGCCGACCACAGCGCCGCGAAGTTGTACAACGGTGGGGTGACATCGCTTCCTACTCGCTGTACGTAGCTGACCGAGTAGTCCCGCTGGAAGAGGGCGATCTCCATCACGACAAAGGTGCCAATACCGCCGACGAGAACCAGCCAGGCCCACTGTCGAACGGTTCGCAATAGTTCGAGGCGTCCCTTCAACAGTGCATAGACGCCAGCCAACGAGCCGACAACGGACGAGCTGAGCCCGACCATGGTGAAGAAAAAGCCGAGAGTGGTGTTCATGGTCGACCGGTGGTGGGCCTACCGGTCAACGGTTTCCTCGAGCTCGTAGTCGACCCGGTCCGGATTGTCCTCGACGTAGCTCTCGGAGTGCTTCACCAGAAGCTGGGTGCTTTCGAACTGCTCACCCTCCCAATGGCCCTCGGCGATTATCGGCACGCCGATCTCGAACAAATCTGATGGTTCCTCGCCGACATGACGAACTTCGGCATCAACCCCGCCGAACGAAACAATGAACACCGACGCTCCGTTTGCATCGGCAGTCGGCTCGGTGACCACCGTGCCCTGTAGCCGAAACGTCTCGTCGCCGAGTTCGGCCCGTTCGGCCACCGCTTCGTCAACGTTTCGGTAGAACACCCGGGCCGAGGTCAGGGCCTGGAAAACCATGAAGCCCAGAACCAGCAGTAAACCGCCGATGATCAGCGGGTTACGGAACGAACGACCACCAGGAGTACCGCTAGAGTCGTCGAGCGGAGTGAGATCGAGCTCATCCAACGAACCGTCTCCTCTCCGGCGGAACCCGAACGGCCAGAATCCGAGCTCGACGAAGTAGGGCCCCGGTGTAGATGGCAAGCCCACCAAACACCAGTAGGTACCCCGGAATGACGAACTCCCAATGCATCAGATGCCCTCTGTTTCTGTGGTTGTCGGGCCGCCCGTGTCAGGGGGCCTAGCGGTGTAGTCGGCTGCTTCGGCTTGTCGTTCGGCCAACGCAGTCTGCAGTGTGGCGGCATCGGCCTGCGTCTCCAGCCAAGCCACCCGGAAACGGTGCAACAACAGCCAACCGAACACCATGGTCATGCTGACCAGGCCGAGGAAAAACGAGAAATAGTGCATCCCGCTCAGTTGGCTGTCGACCAAGTCGAGGGTCTGCCCCTGATGAAGACCCCGCCACCATTGCACCGATTGCCGGACAACGATCACATTGAGAAAGCCAATAATGCCGAGAACCGCAGCCCGACGGGACCGGACAGTCGGGTCAAGGTCCAGGCGTCGAATAGCCAGATAGCCGGCAAACAGTACGAACGAAATAGCGGTGCTGGTCAGGCGAGGATCCCACTGCCAGTAGACGCCCCAGGTTGGCTTTCCCCACAGCATCCCGGTCCCCAGCATGAAGGCGCAGAACAGCACCCCGATCTCGGCTGACGAACCGGCCAGAAGATCCCAGAAATCAGTGCCTTTGCGGAGATACATGATGCTGGCGACAAAGGTGATGCCGAACGCCAAGTAGAGGGCCACGATGGCCGACGGCACATGAATGTAGAACAGCCGTACGGCGTCGCGCTGACTGACATCGGGGGGCGAGAACACGAGGGCAAACAGCAGAAAGACGGCCAACATGGTGGCGGTGAGAGTGCCAAACACCTGGGAAAAACGTGAGCTGGTGGCGCCGGCAACGGTTTGCTCCAACGACGTCGCAGACTCCTCAGTTGCTGTCACGTTTCCTCCAGAAGCACACCGAATGACACCATTCCCGCTCCGAGGTAAAGAACGGCGAAAGTACTGATCAACCCCGCCCACGGCCACCCGTCACCGGCCGGACCGAAAAGGGCGGCCTCGGTGGCAAGAGTGGCACCCAGGAGTACCGGAGCCAGCACCGGAAGGACCAGAAGCGGAACGAGGGTGTCCCGAACCCGCAAACCGGATGCCAATGCTGCGTAAAGGGTACCGGCTGCCGCTATCGAGGTCGTAGCCGCCAACACGGTGACAAGGAGAAGCAATGGGTGGGTGATGGTGGCGCCATAGAGAGCCAGCGACCCGACCCCAAGTAGCAACTCGATGGCCAGCAACTCCAGCCAGATCGCCAGGGCCTTCCCCAGAAAGACCCCGGCCGGATCGAGCCCGGTGAGTTTCAGGGCATCGAGGTTGCCGTCGACGGCCTCGATGGCGAAGGAACGTCCGAGGGCCAGAAGGGCCGACAGCAGGACGGCCAGCCAGAAAAGACCGGGCGCTACCTGCTCCAGGACCGTCCGGTCGGGAGCTTCGACAACCCGCCGGTCGGGCGAGATCCCGAAGCCGAAGAGAATCAAAACGATCAGCCCGAAGGGAAGGACCTGACCGGTGAGCACGCGGGACCGTCGCTCGACCCGCAGATCCTTGGCGGCCAACAGGAGGGCATCGTTCAGCAACGGACCTGTCCCCCAACTACGGTGACGGCTCGACTCGGCCCGCTGCTTCTGTCGAGAAGGCCCGATGCCCGCTCGACCTCATGGGACGACAGCATCACCGATGCACCGGCATCAATGGCGGCCAGGACCAGGTCATCGATGAGATCTCGTCCCGACCGATCGAGACCGGCGTGAGGCTCATCAAGCAACCACAGGCGGGGCCGGCGACAGACAATGACGGCCATTGCAGTGCGACGGCGTTGCCCGGCCGACAAACCAGACACCGGGACATCACGAAGTCGTTCGGCCAGCCCCAACCGTTGCATAGCCGGTTCGATGGCTGGTTCGTCGACCCGGTTCGCCGCCGCCCAGAAACGTAAGTTCTGCTCGACCGTCAGATCGTCGTAGAGAGCCGACGCGTGGGCCAGAAGGCCTACTTGGCGCCGGACCCGACGGCGTGCCGGCCGCGAAGACAGGTCGCAGTCCAGCACTGTCCCCGCACCATCATGGAGTGGAGCCAGTCCGGCGCACAGGCGAAGCAAGGTCGACTTACCGGCACCGTTCGGCCCCTCCAGAAGCACGATCTCGCCCTGTTCAACGACAAGGTCGGCTCCGGCCAGGGCCGGAAAGCCACTGATTAGTGAAACCGCGCCATCGAGGGCGACGACCGGCAAGTCGGACATGACCTGCAACGATACGGAACAACGGCCCGTCTTCATGGGTTGAGTCTCACGGGTGCCACGGTGCTGCCGATTGTCACACCTACGCTCGCGAGGAGTCATGGAAAGTCGACTATCAACCGTCATCGGCGCCATTGGGCGCCTGCTCATAGGACTGGGCCTCACCGTGTTGGCCTTTGCCGGCTACCAGCTCTGGGGAACGGGTCTGCAGGAAGAGCGCGCACAGAACTCGCTCGAAGACGACTTCGAGGAACGCCAAGCTGCGCTCCAACTGCTGACCGAAGAGGCCGACACCCCGGCGTCTGCGCCAACGACCGCGCCGACAACAACCCAGCCTCCAGCAGCTGAGCCCGACGGGCCAACAACGGCCCCATCTGTCACCGCGCCACCAACGACTGCGGCGCCACCGTCCATTGCACCCGCTCTGGCAGCAGAACTCCTGCCGGCCAGGGGCGAGGCCCTTGGCCACATCAGGATCCCGTCCATCGGGGTCGACAAGGTCTTCATCAATGGCGTTGGCCGAGACGACCTCCGCACCGGCCCCGGCCACTACCCCACCACACCACTGCCCGGTCAGGAAGGCAACGCGGCCATTGCCGGTCACCGCACAACCTATGGCCAGCCGTTCCACAATCTCGACCTCGTCCAGCCGGGTGATGTGATCGAAGTCGAGACGTTGCAAGGGGTGTTCTTCTATGAGGTCGAGGGCCATGCCAATGCTGATGGTGATGCGGTCGGACACTTCATCGTGGACCCCAGCCGGACCGACGTGGTCGAGGATCATGGCGACAATCGGCTGACCCTCACCGCCTGTCATCCCAAGTACTCGGCTCGTCAACGAATCATCGTCACCGCCGTCATGGTCGGCGAGCCGGCCCCACCTCTTCCGATCACCACCACCACTCAGGGGTCCGGTGAGGAACAGCTCGGCGCCGACGAAGACCTCGCAGCCGAGGACGAGGGAAACACCGTTGGTATAGAAGAGGAGACGCTGGAAGAGTCATTGGGATGGCACTGGGAAGAACTCAACATCACGTTGGTGTGGGCTGCTCTGTGTTGCTTCGTACTCTTCGCCGGTTGGCTCCTCGGGCGGCAATGGCGCAAATGGCCGGCCTACGTCGCCACCGCACCGGTGTTTCTCTTTGCCATGTTCATCACGTTCGGTCACCTGGATCGCATGCTTCCTGCTCTCTGATGCC
>CALHBU010000006.1 GCA_937930655.1 uncultured Acidimicrobiales bacterium
AAGGCCAAGGCCTCACGGAAGCGGGTCATCAGTCGGGAGGACCGAGGCCGACCTCGGCGAACGTTGCGACATGTACCACTGCGACCGTTGCAGCCTTGAGAATGGGCAGCGCCACCAGAGCTCCGCTGGCTTCGCCCAACCGAAGATCGAGCTCGAGCAACGGCTGTTTGTCGATGGCCTCGAGGAGCCGGCGATGACCTTGTTCGGCCGAGCAATGCCCGGCCAGGCAGTGGTCGAGCATTCCGTGGCGCTGCACCGCCAACGGGGCGAGGGCTGCGGTGGCGATGAAGCCGTCGAGCAAGACCGGGATGGAGCGTTGACGAGCCTCGGTTGCGGCCCCGGCCATGGCCACCAGCTCCGCTCCGCCCAGCCGCCGAAGAACCTCGAGGGGCTGTGCATTGGCGCCTACTCGATCGAGTCCGGCCGTCACTGCTGACACCTTGCGGGCCAGTCCTTCGTCATCGACCCCGGTCCCCCGGCCTACCCAGTCACCGGCCGGACCGCCAAGAGTTCCTGCGGCGACCGCAGCTGCTGCGGTGGTGTTGCCGATGCCGAGCTCTCCCAGGATTAGGACGTCGGTATCTTTCCCGAGACTGGCCACCGCCGACGTACCGGCTGTCCACGCCTCATCGAACCGGTCGAGATCGAGTGCGTCCTCTGTAGTGAGATCACCGGTTGGTCGGCCGACACCAACATCGACAAAATCCAGACTGGCGCCCGTTGCTGCTGCCAACGCACTGCAGGTGGCCACCTGTTGCTTGATGGCCGCGGCCATGGCCCCAGTGACCTCGGCCGGGTACGCGCTCACGCCCTTGGCCGCCACCCCATGATCAGCGCCGAAAACCAACACCTGGGCGCTGTTGACCGATGGTTGGTTGGTGCGCTGCCACCCGGCCAGCCAAGCGGCAACCTCGTCCAGCCGGCCGAAAGCGCCGGCCGGTCGCAAGACGTTGGCCGCTCGTTCGGCCACTGCCTGCCGATGGGTGTCGGACGGCCAAATTGCCGAGGCTTGCTCGATGGCCTCCAACGCCAGCGTGGTCATCCCAGCACCTGATCGGCGTCGAGCAATGGCAACAACCGTCCCGCGGCTACCAGAAACGAGCGATCGAAGCTGCTGGCGAGCGCCTGGTTGAGCCGGCCCTGAGCATCACGGAACCGGCGAGACAACGGATCGGGTGGGACCAACCCAAAACCGACCTCGTTCGACACCACGATCACATCGGACGATCGTGCGCCGATGGCTCGGACGGCCGCAGCCGCTGCCATCGCTACCGAACCTTCGCTGTCGCCCCGGACGATCACGTTCGACAGCCACAGCGTGACGCAATCGATGAGAAGGATGTGGCCCTCGGGGGCTTGGTCGATGCCTGCGGCCAGGTCGTAGGGCGCCTCGATCACCACCCAGTCGTCCGGTCGATCAGCCTGGTGTTGGGCAATTCGGTCGACCATCTCGTCGTCGATGGGCTCGGCCGTCACTACCAACGCCACTGGCTCGCCGGACGTCATGGCCAGCCGTTGAGCCAGCGTCGACTTCCCCGATCGGGCACCGCCGACAAAGAGCGTTCTCAGTAGTCAATGCCTTTCTTGGCCACGATCTTCTGCTCGAAGGCGTGCTTGATCTGCGTCATCTCGGTGACCGTATGGGCGATGTCGATCACTTCCTGCTTCATGTCCCGCCCGGTCAGGATCACGCTGACCTTCTCCGGACGATCAGCCACTGCTTTCACCACCGCCGCGGTGTCGATCCAGTCCCAGGTCATGGCATAGCTGATCTCGTCCAGCACGATCAGACGATGGGCCCCGGCGGAGATGAGCTCTTCGGTTTTGGCCCAAGCCCCCTGAGCCAGCGCCTTCGACTCGTCCAGATCGTCGCTGTTCCAGGTGAACCCGTCGCCGGCCGCGTACCAGTCGACACCCAGATTGCGGAGCATCTTCTCTTCGCCGGTGTTCCAGTCGCCGCTCTTGAGGTATTGCACAACCGCCACCGGCCAGTCACGGGCTAGCGCCCGAAGCACGGTGCCGAAGGCGGCGGTCGACTTGCCCTTGCCGTTGCCTGTGTTGACCAGCACCAGCGACTTGGCGGTCGTCATGCCCCCCTTGGCGGTCGGGCTCTCGGTTGGAATCTCGTTGTCAGTCATGGAGTTCTTGTTTCTCTCTTGTTGGGCTGAAGGGTTCGGTCGGGCAGGACGACGAGGCTTCCATCGGGCGCCTCAAGCAGGCTGACCGATGCGCCGTAGGCAACTGCGAGTAGGTCCTCGGTGAGCACCTCGGCCGGCGGACCGATGGCCAGCGGGGCGCCCTTGGCTAGCAGCAAGAGCTGGTCGGCGAAGCGGCCGGCCGAGGTGAGGTCATGCATAGCGGCCACCACCGTCAGATTCCGTTCGGCTCGAAGCTCGTCGACAAGTTCGAGCACACCGATCTGGTGGGAAAGGTCGAGGGCGCTGGTCGGCTCGTCGAGGAGAAGCAGCGGAGCCTCCTGGGCCAGCGCTCGGGCCAGCGACACCCGCTGGGCCTCGCCACCAGAGAGCGCGGCAACGTACCGGTCAGCGAAGGAAGTGAGATCGAGTCGTTCAAGAGCACGGGCGGTGGCCTGGCGGTCGCTGTCTCCCTCGACCGCCAGCCACGAGAGGTGGGCGCTACGGCCCAGCAGGACGTACTCGGCCACCGTCATGCCAGGAGGCAGGAGCGGCGACTGGGGTAGGTAGGCGATGGCCTGAGCTCTGCTTCGGCCGGTGCGAGTACGGCCGTCGATCTCGATGGTGCCGCTGGAGTCGACCAAC
>CALHBU010000007.1 GCA_937930655.1 uncultured Acidimicrobiales bacterium
CTGCCGCAAGGACAACGACGGCGAGTGCGGCAGCGATGATCTTGGGCCTGAGCCGATGCTGTGATGACCCCATGTTCATCCAGTGTGCACGGTCAACAAGACAGGCTGATTGCGGGCGCTTCTCGATCAGCCGACGAGTGCCCTCAACCGTCGATGGGCTCCCAGCAATGGAGCATCGCGCTCGCCTCGAGGTCATAGGCCCAGTAGTGGCCGGCACCCGGCTGATCGTGAGCCCGGTCGATGGGCAGCCCGGCCAGCGCGCAATACCAAAGGGTCCCGGCCCCGCCATGACCAACAACAATGGTGTTGCGGGAGGAGTCGAGCAGGTCGGCCAGCGCATCGATCATGCGAGTTTGGACATCGATGGCCCGCTCCCACCCCGAGGCACTCTCCAACGGCGACCGGAAAAAGGCATCGGCCAGCTGCTCATGCTCGTCATGAGGCACATAGCCGGTCGATGATCGGTCCGTCTCACCGGTTTCGGGGCGAATGTTGATGGGCAGTTCGAGCCTCTCAGCCACGATCGACGCCAGCTCCAACGCCTTCGTTTCAGGGCTGGTGACCACTCGTCGCACCTCGGACATCCACGGTTGGTCGCAGAGCGCCAGCCCACGTGCTCGTCCCTTTTCGCTCAGCCCCCACCGTGGGACGGGCACCTCGGGATCGATGGCCACCTCGGGGTGGCTGATGTAACGCAGCACGGACACCGGCACGGTGTTTAGCAAACAACTCGGTCCAGCCAAAAGCCGTGTCCCGCCGCTATGAGTGGCCCAAGCCTCGGCCAGGTACTACTACTGCGGTATGGGACCTCTCGAAGGACTGAAGATCGTCGAAATGTGGTGTATCGGCCCCGGCCCGTTCGCCGGCATGCTCCTGTCGGATATGGGGGCCGAAGTCATCAGAGTCGACCGGCCCGTCGAGCCCCACTACGGCTATCCGCCGGACGAATATCGCACGATGTGGCGCAACCGACGGGCGGTTGCCGTCGACCTCGAAACCGGTGAAGGGGTCGAGACAATGCTCCGGCTGATGGATCAAGCCGATGGTTTCATCGAAGGAAATCGGCCGGGGGTGTGCGAGAAGCTCGGTGTCGGCCCCGAGGTTGCCCTCGCTCGAAATCCTCGGTTGGTGTACGGCCGAATGACTGGATTTGGCCAGTACGGCCCGTTGGCTGACAAGGCCGGTTTCGACCTCAGCTTCATCTCACTCACTGGCGTTGCCGGTTCGGTCGGCACAAAGGAGCAGCCGATGCCACCGCTGATTCTCGGCGGCGACTTCGGTGGCGGCGGCGCGTACCTTGCCATGGGCATGATGGCCGGCATCATCGAAGCGCAACGCACCGGTCACGGGCAGGTGGTCGACGCGGCGATGGTCGACGGCTCGGCCAGCCTGATGGCCTACATGTATGGCGGCATGGCTGGTGGCGTGTGGAAGAACGAGCGCCAGTCCAACAACGTCGACGGCGGACATTGGCTCTACGGCATGTATCGCTGCGCCGATGATCGGTTTGTCTCCGTGGCCTGTCTCAGCGCCAAGCTCTATCGCAACCTCGAAACCACCCTCGAACTGGATCCCGACGTGTTCTCCTTCCGAGCCCGGCGGGAACAGTGGCCCGATCTGCGGGACCGGCTCGGCGCTGTCTTCGCCCGGCGGACGAGGGATGAGTGGGTCGAGCGGTTCAGTGGCACCGATGCGTGTGTCCAACCGGTCCTCGACATGGAGGAAGCTCCGCAACATCCGCATCTGGTCGAGCGGGAGACCTTTGTCGAACACGGTGGGGTCATACAGCCGGCTCCGGCCCCTCGGTTCAGCCGATCTCCTGGCCAGATCCAATGCCAGCCCCCGGTCAACGGCCAGGACACCGACGAGGTGCTCACCGATTGGGGATTCGACCCGACCGAGGTGGCCGAGCTTCGACAAGCGGGCGCAGTCGGAACACCGGAGTGACCCCTCCTCCCCCACCGCTCCCATCTTCGATGGTCGATCCGGCCGGCCTGGTCGACCGGGTGCTCGAACTTCCGATCGTTCCTAGTTTCACCCGGATCGGTTCGGCCGTTCGATCCCGGGTGGACGACTGGAAACCCTTGAGTTCATACAACCTCGAGGGCCGGGTCATGGTGGTCACCGGTGCCACCTCGGGAATCGGCCGAGCCGCGGCCGAGCAATTGGCCCGATGTGGGGCCACGCTGATTCTGGTCGGTCGAACGGCCGAACGGAATCAACAGGTCGTTGACCAGCTGATCGCATCGACCGGCAATCAGCGGCTCTCCCAAGTGGCGGCCGACATGGGAGACTTCGGCCAGGTTCGAGACCTCGCCAATGCTGTGCTGGAACGCCATGATCGTCTCGATGTCCTGATTCACAACGCCGGTGCGCTGTCCTCGACCCGCCTCGAGGCACCGAGTGGCATCGAGGCCACGGTGGCAAGCCAGGTTGTCGGACCGTTCCTGCTGACCTCGCTCCTCCTTGACCGATTGAAGGCCTCCCAGCCAGCTCGGGTGATCACCATGTCGTCCGGCGGTATGTACACAGCTCGTCTCACTGTCGACAAGCTGGAAATGTCGGCCGGCGCCTACAAGGGGGCCGAGCAGTACGCCAGAGCCAAACGAGCCCAGGTGTCGCTCAACGAACTCTGGTCCCAGCGGCCCGACAGTGACGGTGTGCACTTTCATGCCATGCATCCTGGCTGGGCCGACACCCCCGGGGTCGAAGAGGCACTCCCGGCCTTTGGTCGGGTGTTGGGGCCACTTCTTCGCACACCGGCCGAAGGTGCAGACACCTTGGTTTGGCTGGCCGCTGACCCTTCGGGGGTCGAAACCACGGGAAAGTTCTGGCTAGACCGGCGCCAACGCAGCATTCACAAGCTGGCGTCGACTCGACGCTCGGACACTCCGAGCCGTCGAGCAGAGTTGTGGTCCTGGGTTGCCAAGGCGGCTGGAATCGAGCCGGTCTGAATCAGATGATGGTGATTCTGGTGCCGGGGGTGGCGCAAGGAGCGAGTTCCAGCGCTGAGTCGCCGGGATTGGCTGGAGTGACGAACGAGATGCACTGGCCTGTGCCGTTGTATTCATAGCGGACATCGGGCAGAGCAGAATCGACCTGGGTCCACGGTGATGAGCCACAGGCAGTGGCGAAGACCTCGGGAGTCGCACCCGGGCTTGCGCCAAAGCAACCGCCGGAGAACGACAGCTCGATGTCGGTTCCATTGCCGCTGGTGGCGCTAATGGCGATCTCGGAGGTTCCGCACGCAACGGTACTGAACACACTGTTGGCGGCGTCCCAACCAATGCAGTTTCCACCAATAACGAGGTTGGCGTTGGTGTAGGTTCGGAGCGTCGGGGGCGTGGTGGGCAGAGCCCAAGCCGGGGGTGGAGCCAGGGGCGCAGCAGCTGCCTGGTCGGCGTACTGGCGAGGAGCACCAACCTGGGAGCCGGTCTGCCCTAGGAACTCCTCAGAGTTGTTGTTGAGTGTCTCGATGCCAGCAAGGCTGACGGTCAAGAACACAGCCACGATGAGGGAGTATTCGGTAAGCGTCGCGCCGCGCTCGCGCCGACGCGCTCGACCTTGAAGTCGTTGCAGAAAAGATCTCAACGCCAACTCGCTTCGTCGACCATGTGTGGCTCTTCCATGCACGTTGCTATCGACACACCGCTGTAGAGCTTGAACTTTTGGGTAGATCTACGGATCCCGAGCTCCGCTTTCAAAGGCGAACCCGGTCTAGGCCCGATGACCTAGACCCGGCGCACTACTGGGTCCTATCGGTCAAACTTCGCGAGAATTTGATTGAGTTCCCAGACCTAGTGGCCGACAACGACGGTATGAACCTCGCCGCCAAGACTGCTTCGTGCACCTCGTCAGAGCAGCGCGAGAACATGCAGAAAGAGGAGGAGGGCGGCTACGTGATGGCTATGACAGCTCTCCTGCTCATCCCTCTTATGGTTTTTGCGGCGCTGGCAGTCGACGTGGGTGGTTGGACCGTGCAGACCACCCGAGCTCAGAACGCAGCCGATGCGGCGGCCTTGGCTGGCTCGCCCCTCATGCCCAACCAGACCGAAGCCGAAGTAGTTGCCCGTGAAGTGGCAACGAGCAACGGCTTTACTCATGGGGTCGATGGCAGTCAGGTGTTCGTCGAGTTCCCCGATGACCAGACCATTCGGGTCACAATCTCCACGGAGTCGGAGCAATACTTCGCCAACGTCGTCATGGATGATTCAATCGATCTCACTCGGTTCGCTGACGCCACCGCCATCTCGCCCGTCACCCTTGGCTCACCGACCAACGTTCTGGGGTTCGGGCCTTTCTCACTCGATACCGGCCATGTGCCCGCTGGCTACTGGATGCTGGAGAATAACGAGTGCCAGCCTGCGCACTACGGCGACTACAAGGGTGGCCAGTTCCTCACCGGAACAACGAGACCAGCAGTCACCGGCTTCTGCTCCGCAAAAGGTGGCTCCGGGGACCTGAACAATCGTTGGAAGGGAGTCACTAGCACCACTCCAGGACGAGAAGACGGCTACATGTTCGTAGTCGAGATTCCACCAAACCTCACGGTCTCCTCAACGCTCATGATCCTTGACCCTGGCAAGTGCCCTCTCTATGGCCCGGCTAACCCCACCACCTTGCCGCAGAAAAAACAGGACAATGGCCATGGATCAGGCCCAACCTCTGGGACCAACGGCACTCGTCTTTTGTTCAGCCGATGGGATGGCAACGGTACGCCCCTTGTCCGGTCTGACGACACGCCTTACCCAGGGATCCAGGGTCAACCGCGGGAATTCACTTCCGCTGACGGGCCATTCATTTGCGTAAATGAACTCCCCTACCCATACACAGCATGGCTCGACAAAACCGAAGGCTGGTTCGAGAGCGACTTCGTCTTCCCCGGCAATACAACTGGCAAAACCGAATATCACTACATCCAGACCACC
>CALHBU010000008.1 GCA_937930655.1 uncultured Acidimicrobiales bacterium
CCTGTTCCTCCTCCTACGGCTCATCCGCAACGTAGGAATCGTCCAGATCGTGGTGGGTGCCGGCTTCGTTCTTTCCCGCTCACCGTCCATCCTTTTGCTGGCCGTGGGCGCCCTCGTGCTCGCTTCGATTGCCACCGCGGTCGCGGTGCTGGGATGGTTGCGCTACACGTTCGCCATTGATGCCGGCGAGCTGGTGGTGAAAAAGGGTGTGGTTTCTCAGGACACCCTCACCGTCCCACTCGACCGTGTCCAGAGCGTGTCGATCGAGCAGAAGATGCTGCATCGAGCCGTCGGCCTCGTGCAGGTGTCGCTCGACACTGCCGGTACGTCCACCGCCGAATTCACCATCGATGCCATCGACCGATCGGTTGCTGTCGCTTTGCAACGAGCAGCCGCCGACTACCGCCCCCAGCCCGATCATCTATCGGATCAATCAACCGACGCAGAAGCGCTGGAGGACCCTCCCCGGGCTGAGCTGGTCGAACGTGTCGTGCTTCGCCACGACACCAAACGAATCGTCAAGATCGCCCTCACCAGGATGCCGTTCAGTGGTTTGGCGTTGGCCGCCCCGCTCGTGGCATTCGGAGATGACATCTTCGACTGGCTTCCGATCGATCTGCCCGAGCTCGAGGCCACGCCGGGTACCTGGCTTCTCTGGTTCGTGCCGGCAGTTCTGCTGGCTGTCGTGATCGTGAGCGTGCTGCTCAACGTGATTCGTGTGTTGCTTGCTGAGTGGGAGCTCACCATCACGTCGACAACGGCCGGGCTGCGTCGCAACGCCGGCTTGCTCTCCAAGACAAGCGTGGCCAGCAGCCTGCCCCGAGTGCAGCGGGTGGAGATCCAACAACGCCCGCTCGAACGCTTCGTCGACATTCGAACCGCCACCCTTCACAACGTGGGCGAAGGCAACTTTCGGGTGCCCGGCTGCGACGAAGCACAAGCCCTCGAACTTCGATCGCTCGCCCTCGATGGAAGTGACGGCGTGACTGTCCTTGATCGTCGGGTCTCCTCCCTCGAAGTCTTCAAGGCGGTGCGGAATTCCTCGATCGTGGTTGCCCTCGCCACCGTTGTGCTGTGGGCCACGGTCGGCTGGTGGGCCTTGCTCCTTCTGCTCGCTGTGCCGTGGGTGTGGTGGTCGACCCGCCGGAGAGTCCGCCTCAGACGTTGGGGCATCGCTAGCGACGCCCTCGCCGATCGCAACGAGTTCCTTGGGTGGACATCGCAAGAGGCCCTGCTTCGGAAGGTCAATGGCGTCACCGTCAGGCAGTCCTTGTTCGAGCGAAAGCGAGACCTCGCTACCGTTCGTCTTCGGCTGGCCGATGGCTCGATTTCGATCGGCATGATTCCGCTAGCCGAGGCTCAGGCGGTGCGCGATCGAGCACTGTTCGTCGCCGAGACCGACCGCCGCGCCTTCATGTGAGACACCGGCGGAGGTGCTGTTGGGTGCCGAGGCGAAGCCGGCGAACAGAACATCACCGCTGGCCGCTCCGCAACACGCTGTCCCGTTCCAGCGACGCGATCTGCTCATCGCTGTAGCCGAGCACGTCGCCCAACACCTCGCGATTGTGCTCACCGAGCAGCGGTGCCGGATCGGCAACCCGCTCCGGCTGAGCCGAAAACTTGAACGGTGTTCCTGGCACCAGCAGATCATCGATGAACGGGTCCTCAACCCGTCGCACCATGTTCCTGGCTTCGAAGTGCGGGTGACCGATCGCCTCGATTGGTTCCATCACTGCCCCAAATGGCACGTGGTGTGTTTCACAATGGGCGACGGCCTCATCGAGCGACTTGAACGTGAGAAACCACTCCTGGATCAGCGGAATCAGTTGGTCGGCGTGCTCAACGCGGGCTTCGGCAGTGGCGAACCGTGGATCGTCGACCAGATCGGGGCGGCTCATTGCCTCCGCCAGGTTGGCCCATTGCCTCTGCAATACGAGAAGAAAACCGTAGCCATCGACCAGTTCATAGGTGCCAATCGGGCAGTAGAGCGGATGATGTCGCCCAACCCGATTCGGGTGAAAATCGCCCTTCGAGGCCGAGTACTGCGACAGCTGGTCCTGCATGTGGAACATGACGTCGGCCATGGCGATGTCGATGTGCTGCCCCTCGCCGGTGCGCTCTCGGTGCAACAACGCATACCCGAGTGCGGCAAACCCATGGACTGCCGTTGAGTTGTCGGCGATGGCAAATCCGACCATGGACGGCGGGCCCTCGGGGTCGCCGGTCATGTGCATGAGGCCCGACGTCGCCTGGATAACCCCATCGAATCCCGGACGATCGGCCCATGGACTCGTCTCGCCATAGGCCGAGATGGACACCATGATCAGCTCGGGATTGATCTTCCGAAGGGCTTCGTAGTTCAGGGCCCGGCGGTGCAACACACCGTTGGCAAAGTTCTCAATCACCACGTCGACCTCAGCCACAAGGTCCCGAATGACAGCGAGTCCTGCTTCGGTACCCCAGTCGACACACACGCTCTTCTTTCCCCGGTTCGACTGCACGTACACACTGCTGCGCCCGTCGACGATGTAGGCGAGCCCCCTGCTGGGGTCGCCATCGGGAGCCAGCTCAACCTTGATAATCTCCGGCCCCATCTCGGCCAGTAGTCGAGTGATCATCGGGCCAGCCAGATACTGCGAAAGATCGAGTATCCGATACCCCTTCAACATGGCGTCCGTCGGCATCTGTCCCCCTGGACCGTGTCGCGAGCGATAATCCTGGCAGATCATGGCGAGCATCTCGGCATCGCCGACTGGACTCGAGGCGCTAGTCGCCCCTCACCGCAGTGACCATGTCGGCCAAGCGGGCTTCGTCATCTCCGTTGTGGACAGGTATCGAGAATTCGGTGGCGTCCACAACACCGGCATACCGGTCACGCATCCGAGCCGCGATTTCGTCGTAGGTGCCAATGACGGCGTAGGTGTGCAGCATCTCGTCATCGACCCGACCGGGGAGGTCGTCCCATCGCTGGGCCCTGGACAGTTGCGCCAACTCGTCGGCCAGATCGGCATAACCATGCAGATCAAAGGCCGGCCGATACGCCGGTGTTGATGCATAGAACGAGATGCGGGCCCGTACCTCCTCGGCCCGAGCGGCCACCTCCTCCTCGGTCGCGGCAGTCGCCACCAGTGGCGCCACCGTCACCTCGACCGCATCGGACTCTCTTCCAGTTCGAGCCGCCCCGTCAGCGATCGCGGGCGCCATCACTTCTTCGATGTATCGAGGGGTACACACCGGGTGAGGGCGCAAACCATCAGAAAGTTCGCCGGCGACTCGACACATGTAGGGCTTGACGCCGGCAATGACAATCGGAATGTCCGGATGGTCGAGCGGCCCTGGATCAAAAAGGGGCACCATCAAACTGATCGAGTAATGCTCACCGTCGTGGGATGGCTGCTCCCCTGTCTGGTACGACTGCCACACTGCTCGAACCGCCTGTATGTACTCACGCAACCACGGTCCTGGCGCCGACCACTGCATACCGAATCGACGCTCGATATGGCCTTTGACCTGGGTACCAAGCCCAAGTGAGATCCGGCCGTGGGACAGCTTCTGGAGCGTCCACGCCGCTTGTGCCGTCACGGTGGGGCTCCGGGGAAAGGCGATAGCGACAGCCGAGGCCAGTTCGATGCGCTCAGTGGCCTGGGCCGCCAGGGCCAGCTGCACATAGGGGTCGAACCGGGTCTCGGTCACCGTCAGCCGGTCGTAGCCAATCCGCTCAACCTGTCGAGCCCCCTCAAAGAACCCGTCAAGATCCAAGGGTTCCACGGTTTCCCGGAGCCCCGGATCAAGCTTGCCAAGCGGGAGAACAGTCTCGACCTTCATGGCGGTCAAGTTAGTCTCCGCAGGGGCAGGAAGACCGCTCACGAGTGTGCCGCCCGGCACAGTGCATCGGTTTCGCTAACAACCGGGCTACCTTGAAAGCGCTTCGACGGGGACTCCCTGTTGTTGGGTTCGTCGGTCGGTTCAAACGGTCAGTTCGAACCACTTCTGCTCTTCACGAGCTCACAACCCACGAAAGATTCCCTTGTCAACCACCTTCGCCCAGCTGGGCGTACCCCAGAACATCTGTCGCGCGCTCGAAAAGCGCGGCATCGTCGACGCCTTCGAAATCCAAGCCGCCACCGTGGCCGATGCCCTCGCCGGCCGAGACGTCTGCGGCCGAGCCCCCACCGGCTCCGGCAAGACGCTCGCCTTCGGCATTCCACTTGTCGCCACGGTCGAACGGGCCGAGAAGCGCCACCCCAGAGCCCTCATCCTCTCCCCCACCCGAGAACTGGCCGACCAGATCACCACCGAGCTGCGCTCGTTCGCCGGTGACATTCGTGTCGCCGCGGTCTACGGCGGCGTCGGCTACGGCCCGCAGTTGAATGCGCTCAGCAAGGGCGTCGACATTCTTGTTGCCTGTCCCGGCCGACTCGAAGACCTCATCGAACGGGGCTCCGTGTCACTGAGCCAGGTCGACCAGGTCGTGCTCGACGAGGCCGACCGCATGGCCGACATGGGCTTCATGCCCACCGTCAAGCGCATTCTTGATCAAACTGCCGACGACCGTCAGACAGTGTTGTTCTCCGCCACCCTCGACGGCGACATCGCCAAGCTCAGTCGCGATTATCAGACCAACCCGGTGCGACACGAGGTCGGCGAGACCACTCCGGATATCACCTCGGCCAGCCACGTGTTCTGGCGAGTCGAAGGTCCGGCCCGCATCGAACTCACGGCCAAGGCCGTCGAGGCCGTGTGGCCAGCCATCATCTTCTGCCGCACCCGCCACGGAGCGGACCGACTAGCCAAGCAACTCGGCCGGCACGGCATCACGGCCGCCGCCATCCACGGCGGCCGCAGCCAGGGCCAACGCACCAGGGCCCTCGCCGCCTTCGCCAAGAACCAGGTGGAAGCTCTGGTGGCTACCGACGTTGCAGCCCGCGGCATTCATGTCGACGGTGTCGCACTGGTCGTCCACTACGACCCGCCAGCCGATCACAAGGACTACGTCCATCGTTCCGGCCGAACTGCTCGAGCCGGTGAGGGTGGCGTCGTGATCTCCATGGTTCAGCGTGACCAGGTCAAGGAACTGACCAAGTTCCAACGCCAGATCAAACTCAACGAACCATTCATCGAACCCGACGTTGCCGCCATGCGAGATCTGTCTCCCGGGCCTTCTGACAAGCCGAAGCCCAAACCGCAACCAGCTGCGGCTGGCGGCAACCGCAATGAAGGTGGCCGAGACAGCCGACCGAAGGGTTCGCGCCCACCTCGCCGCAAGAAGCCAGCGCAAGCAGGCAGCCGAAACGGCGGCAACGGCGGTCGCAAGCGGAACTCGGCGGCCAAGGCCGAGACCAATGGCTCGTCAGAGCGAAAGCCCGGCGCGTCAACGTCCCACGGCAACAGCAAGCCAAAGCGCAACAATCGCAAGGCCCGCCGCGCCCACCTGCAACAGGGGACCTAAACCCGCGGTTCCGCCGGCAATCTGCCGAAGAGACAGCACTGTCACGATCTATTCCTGTGCGTCAGAACCAAGGCCGCCTTCGATCGATCGACGAACGGG
>CALHBU010000009.1 GCA_937930655.1 uncultured Acidimicrobiales bacterium
GTGGTCCCAACCTTCGGGAGCCCAGCCGATTCGATACTGGCGAACGATGTCGCCGTCGTAGCCCCGTTGCCGTAGATAGCTCCTGGCTCCGGCGGCATCGGAACCGGTCATGAGCCGTTGGTGATAAAAATCGACCGACCGTTCGATGGCATCGTGCAGCTTGGCCCGCCGCTTCCGGTCCTCGCCCTCGTTCTTGTCGGTGTAACTGATCTGCACGCCGAACTTGTTGGCCAGCCATTCGACGGCCCCAACGAAGTCGAGCTGTTCCTTCTCTCGAACGAAGGTGATGGCGTCGCCGCTCACCTGACAGCCGAAGCAGTAGTAGAGGCCTTCCTCGGAATTCACCGAGAACGACGGTGACTTCTCGCCGTGGAAAGGGCACAGGCCGCTGAAACGCCGACCAACCCGTTTGAGTTGGGTGTATTGGGAGATGACCTGGACGATGTCAGCGGCGTCCCGGACTCGCCCAATGTCTTCGTCCACGATCCCCACCCGTGGGAGCCTACCGGTCGCCTGAAGTGGCAGACGCTCGCTTCTGGGTCAGGACTGGCGAAGAACGGCCTGGGCAGCTGCCAAGCGGGCTACCGGTACCCGGAAAGGCGAACACGACACGTAGTCGAGGCCCACCGAAGCGAAGAAGTCGATGGACGCCGGATCGCCACCGTGCTCTCCGCACACGCCAAGTTTGAGATCGGGACGACGGGCTCGACCGTTCTCGACTGCGGAACGAACAAGAGCACCGACGCCACTGGTATCGAGCGACTCGAACGGGTTGGCGACGAGCAGGTCGAGACGGAGATACTCCGGCACGATTTTCGACTCGACATCGTCTCGGCTGAAACCGAAGGTCATCTGGGTGAGATCGTTGGTACCGAAACTGAAGAAGTCACTTGCGTCGGCTATCTCGCCCGCCAGGAGGGCGGCCCGGGGGGTTTCGACCATCGTCCCGACCAACACGTCGAGAGGGTCGGCGACGAGCCGATTGGCCGCAGTGATCTCATCGTCGATCCATTTCCGGACCAGATCGAGTTCTGAGCGATCCACGATGAGGGGAACCATCACCTCAACGATTGGTTGGCCGCCGGCCCGGCGTCGTTCGACGGCAGCCCAGAGAATGGCTTCGACCTGCATCTGATAGAGGCCCTGGCGCAAGATCCCCAGCCGGACCCCCCTGGTACCCAGCATGGGGTTGGTTTCCTGCCACTTCCGTCCAGCATCAAGGAGTACGTGGTCGTCGGAAGCGAGGTCGCCAGTCGCCGCCGAGACGGCCAAGCCTTCAGTGTCAGGAAGAAACTCGTGCAACGGCGGGTCGAGGAGCCTGACCGTGACCGGGAGCCCGTCCATTGCTTCGAACAACGCAAGAAAGTCCTGGCGCTGCACGGCGGCCAACGCATCGAGAGCCTTGGCTTCATCATCGGGTGAGTCGGCCACGATGAACTGCCGAATCAAGGGCAGGCGTTCTCCCAAGAACTGATGCTCCGTGCGACACAAACCAATGCCCTCTGCGCCGAATGAGCGGGCCCGAAGGGCATCGTCGGCGTTGTCGGCGTTGGCCCGGACCGCCAGTGTTCCTGCCCTGACGTCGTCGGCCCAGCCAAGCAGAATGCCGAGCTCGTCGGGCACATCGTCCTCGGGGGCACCGTCGCCCCGATCCACCGCGCCGAGAAAGACCTCGCCGCTCGCCCCGTCGATGCTGATGACGTCGCCGACTCGGACGATGTGGTCGCCAATGGTGAACTGGTCTGCACCGAGTGAGATGGCCTCGACTCCGCAGACTGCAGGTTTTCCCCAACCTCGTGCCACCACCGCGGCATGGCTGGCCAAACCGCCGCGTGTTGTCAGGATTCCTTCAGCAATTGCCATTCCGTGGACATCAGCGGGCGATGTCTCGTCTTTGACCAGAATGACATCGGCACCTGCATCGAACGCCTCGACAGCATCATCAGCGGAGAAACAGACCTGCCCAACGGCGGCGCCGGGCGATGCCCCCAGCCCGATCGCAACGGAATCACTTTGGCCCGAGAACTGGGCGTGTAGCAGCGCCTCGATGTCCTCGGCGTCAATGGCCAGCAGGGCGTCATGGCGACGCCCGAGATCGTCGCCTGCTTCCAGGACGAGGTGCTGCACTTTGAGGGCAGCAGTTTCCCTTTGATCGGCCACAGGCCGAGAGGTTAGTACCCGTTCAGCTCAGGCGTTCGGCGAGCCAGCCCTGCAGCTGACCGAGGGGAAGACGGACCTGTTCCATCGAATCCCGCTCACGAACGGTGACGGCGTGGTCCTCGAGCGAGTCGAAGTCGTAGGTGACGCAATACGGCGTTCCGATCTCGTCCTGACGTCGGTAGCGGCGTCCGATGGCCTGGGTCTCGTCGTAGTCGGTCATGAACGAGCCAGCCAGCTCACTAAAGAGCTCCTTGGCTGGGCCCGCCAGCTCCGGCTTCTTGCTCAGTGGCAACACCGCCACCTTGTACGGGGCGATGCGGTGGTGCAAACGGAGAACAACGCGGGTGTCGTCGTTGACCTGTTCTTCGTCGTAGGCGGCCATCAGGAATGCCATCATGGTGCGGGTGGCACCAGCTGCCGGCTCGATCACATGAGGGACGTAGCGTTCGTTGGCCGCCTGGTCGAAGTACTCGAGCTTCTCCCCCGAGTGGGTTGCATGTTGGGTGAGGTCGAAGTCGCCGCGGTTGGCGATGCCCTCGAGCTCGTCCCAACCCCAGGGGAAGAGAAACTCAACGTCGCTGGTATCTGACGAATAGTGGCTGAGCTCGTCGTCTTCGTGGGCCCGGAGTCGAAGTTTGTCCTCTGGTATGCCGTGATCGAGGTACCAGTTGCGACGGGTCTCGCACCAGTACTCGTACCACTGCTGGGCCTCAGCCGGCGGTACGAAGTACTCCATTTCCATCTGCTCGAACTCTCGGGTCCGAAACACGAAGTTGCCGGGCGTAATCTCGTTCCGGAAGCTCTTGCCGATCTGGGCGATGCCGAACGGCGGCTTCTTCCGCCCGGTGTAGAGCACATTGGCGAAGTTGAGAAACATGCCCTGTGCCGTCTCCGGCCGCAGGAAGACCTCGTGGCCTGCACCCTCGACCGGGCCGGCGTGGGTCTTGAACATCAGGTTGAACTGACGAGGATCGGTGAGTTGGCCTGAGGTCCCGCACTCGGGACAGGTCGTCGGGTCTTCGAGCTTGTCGAGGCGATGCCGGGTGCCACAACTGCGACAATCGACCAGGGGATCGGTGAAGTTGGCCAGGTGGCCCGATGCCTCCCAAACAGCAGGCGGCGACAGGATGGCGGCATCGAGCCCAACCACGTCGTGGCGCATCTGTACCATCGAACGCCACCAGGCGTCCTTGACGTTGCGAAGCATGAGAACCCCAACGGGTCCGTAGTCGTAGGTCGACCGGAATCCGCCGTAGATCTCGGCCGACGGAAAGACGATGCCGCGTCGTTTGGAGAGGTTGACGATTTTGTCGAAGAGATCGCTGTCGGTCTCATTCGGCCCTGCGTTCGAGGCTGCCATAGGCGTTGAAGGCTAACGGCCGAATAGCGGGCACTGGGCAATCCGCCGACCAGCCGCCGCTGTAGGCAACAATTGGCTCATGATCGACCCTGATCTCACTGCGGTCCTCCCCCGTCGCGGCATGGCCTTCGCCATTGACTTCGGCCTGATCAGCCTCCTCACCGCTCTCGTCGCCCGAAGCCAGTTCGAGGGCTTTCCCGTGGACCCCCAGGCCTGGACCCCCGAGGAGTTCGATCGCCTGGTGACGCTGAAGGACGACCGGTTCCACAGGATGCAGGAGATCGGCGACACCCAGCACGTCATCAGCGGCGCCGGCCTGCTGATTACCCTCGCCGTTGGACTGGTGTTTTTCACCATCTTGTTTGTCCTCCTGCCAGCGATCACCGGTTGGAGCCCAGGAAAGAAGCTTCTCGGCATTCGTGTTGCTGGCATCGACGGCTCGACACCGAGCCTCGGTCAGCTCATCACTCGATCGGTGGCCTTGGTGGTGGACCTGCTGCCGTTTGTCATTCCCGGCCTCTTGGGCCTGATCCAGGCAGTCCCGTCAAAACACCATCAACGGTTTGGCGATCGTGTGGCCGGAACCGTCGTGGCCGACGCCGCACAGCTTACGGCTCGGGCAGCCATCAACCTTGATGTGGACGAGCGGCTTCGCACCGGCGAGCAGTCGGCACCCTCGACTGGGAAGCCTGCGCCCGAGGACTCCACGACTCAGGACTCCACGACTCAGGACTCGGCTGCGGCCGAACCAGCCTTGCCAATAGCACCCGGCAGCTCCACCCCCGGCCAAGCCCCTCCGCCACCAGACCACAAGAAAATCGACGCCTCCGAATTTCTCGATCCGCAGCCTGTCGATCCCGAATCCCTTAAGCGGAACCCGGCTCTCGCGGGGCCGCCCTCGGCCGACGACCTGGTTGAAGCCACCAACAATCCGGCCCCGTCGGTGGAACCGATGCTGTTCGACGAGCCACTGGCCGGGGAGTCGTTGGCCCTTGAAGATGTCGGACTCAACCAACCAAAGGCTGCCAAAGCTCCCATAGAACCCCCCGCTTCACTGGCCGGGCCACCGAGCGCCAGCAGCGAGGTGCCGTCGGGCAATCCCGATGATCGAAACATCGACTTTGCCCTCGACCCTGAACCGACCAACCCGCCGACACCGGTAACCCCTGCGATAAAAGAGTCGGAACTTTCCCGGGACGAAGACCAACTCCCGGACAGGGACTCCATGTTCTCGGCATCGTCCAAGCCGAACCCCGAAGTCCAGACATCCAAAGTTGCCCATCCCCCGCCCGCCCACCGCAGGGAACAGCCACGGCCCGACGATGCCACCAAGCCTGCCGCTGCCGCTCAGTGGGATCGCCCGAAAGCCGAGCCAGCTCCGGTCTGGCGGCCCGAAGGTGACGGTGTCGAACCGGCGTCCACGAAACCAGCGGGTCAACCCGCGCACCGCGATACTCAACCAGCACAATCCACCGCAGCTGCGTCCAGCAGCGAACCCGTCGACCCGGTGTGGAGCGACGACTGGCAAGCCTGGCTTTATTGGGATGCCAAGCGAAAGCGATGGCTACGTCACGATGTCGACAACAACAAGTGGATCTCCATCAGCTGACCCAAGATCTGCTTGCTCACCGGTTGAGGGCCGAAACGGCATAACTGCGGCACGCCTCAGCTCTGGAGATGTTCGGCGAACACCGTCGACGATTTGAGTCGACGCTCGAGATGCTGCTCGATCATGCGGGAGGCCAGCCTCTCCATTTCGACGGCAATGGCGTCGGGGGTCGTGTCCAGTACTCGGCGCACCTGATTGCCAAAAACCAGTCTGAACGCTTCTCGGGTGGCCTCGGAAATCGGCTCACCACGTCGATCTGCCCGGCACAGCACCCCACCCTCCGACAGATCGATAGACACGAGATCGTCTTCGGTTCCGCAGCGGACGCATGCATCGAGCAGCGGCTGCACTCCTTCCAAGACCAGAACTTTCGCCACAAAGGCCGGGACAACCAGCGGGTTACCCTCCCGGTCCAGTTCCGAGAGGGCGCCGGTGAGCACGTTGAAAAGCGCAGGATTGGCCTCGCCCTCAATGGCCACCTGGTCGATGATCTCCAGAAGCACTGACGCTCGGCCAAACCGGTCAAGGTCGCTGCGGAGGTTGGAATAGACCGTTGCCGTTTCGGCCTGGGTCACGATGTCCAGGTTGCGTCCTTCGTACAGCTGAAGGTGCACCGTCGAGGCGGGTTCCAGCCGGGCGCCGAACTTGCTCTTTGTGCGCCGGACTCCCTTGGCTACAGCCCGAACCTTTCCTCGATTTCGGGTGTAGAGGACAACGATCCGATCGGCCTCCCCCAGTTTGTAGGTCCGCAAGACAACCGCGTCATCGCGGTAGAGACTCACGGTGAGTTACTCACTGAGTCCGCCGAAACGCCGATCACGACGTTGATATTCGGCAACGGCGTCAGCCAGATGCTGTCGTCGGAAGTCGGGCCAAAAGGTGTCGAGGAAGACCAGTTCGGCATAGGCCGCCTGCCAGATAAGAAAGTTGGAGATCCGGTACTCGCCCGACGTTCGAACCCAGAGGTCGACTTCAGGCATCTCCGGGTCGTACAGCCGTGCCTCGATGTTCTCTTCGGTCAGAGCGAGACCTTCGTCGGAAAGCTGCTGCACGGCGTCGACGAGTTCGGCTCGACCTCCGTAGTTGAAGGCAATGGTGAGCGTGAGCTTGGTGTTGTCCTTGGTCAGCTCGATGGTTTCATCCATTCGCCGCAACAAGCGCTTTGGTACCCGCCAGTCGCGCCGACCAACGAACCGCACTCGCACACCCAGTTCGTGTAGTTCGTCGCGACGACGAACCAGCAGTGACTCGTTGAATCCCATGAGGAACCGAACCTCATCGGTCGGGCGTCGCCAGTTCTCTGTTGAGAAGGCGTAGACCGTCAGCCAACCAACGCCCAGCCCCAGTGCTCCATGCACGGCGTCGAGAAGAGCCTCCTCGCCGGCAGCATGCCCGTCAGTGCGCTTCAGTCCACGTTCGGTTGCCCATCGGCCGTTGCCGTCCATGACGCAGGCAACATGCTCGGGAACTCGCTCGAGATCGATGCCGTCGAGATTCATCACCCGGGAACGCTACCCGAGGGGCCACGGCGACCGGCGCCATGGCTTCAGCTACGTCGAGCGGTGGCTACTCGTCGGCGGCCGGAGCGGCCGAGGTCGCTGGCGCCGCGGTGGGAGCCGGTGTGGTCGCAGGAGCGGCGGTTGTGGCCGTCCATGTGGGCGGAGCGAAGGTGACTTCGGGTTCCGGCGCAGTTGTGGGAGCCGGTGTCGTGGGGGCCGCGGTAGCCGGAGCAGCTGTGGTGGCCGGACGCCGAGTGGTGGCAGGTCGGCGGGTGGTGGCAGGTCGGGTGGGGGCCGGAGCTGCGGTTGTCGGCACTGCAGTCGTTACCGATTCCTCGGTAGTCGACTGAGTTGCCGACGTTGTGCTGGCCCGAGCAGTGGTGCTCGGGGTGGCGGTCGTAGGTACAGGCGTTGTGGCGGTCGCCGAGGTCGGGGGCGAAACAGCAGTCGAAGGCACGATGTCGGTTGTCGGCTCATCGTCGCCATCAGTCGAAACAAGAAACGCTACGAACAAAGCGAACAACAGAGCCAGTAGCCCGACAAGGGCAAGACGACGGCGGCGGTTGTCAGGCTCCTCGTCGACTGGAACAAAGGGAACCGAGCGGGCGATGTTGGTGTCATCGGAGACTCTGGCCGTGGCAATAGCGCCACCGAAGAGTGCGGGGCGATCGGGATCGGGCTCAGGCTCGTCGTCGGCTACGGCCGGAAACAGCGCACCGCTGTTCTCGAGATCATCCTCAGGGGTCTGTGGGGCAGCCGGCCTCTTGGTGCTCGGACGAGGGGGGAAGACCCTGTCGGCACGATCCGCCGATGGTGCCTCGGCTTTTGCCCCTCCGGCTTTCGCCGACCGAGCCCTCCCGTTGGTGGCCGGTGTGGCGCATGTCTGCCCGTTGTTGGTCGATGGAACGAACAGGGGAACCTGATCGGCCTCGATGATGGTGATCTCGTCACGAACGTCAATGACCGGACCGAACAGCGACTCGCCGTTCTGAAGTTCGACAGTTTTTTCCGAACCGGCCTTTTCTGAACCGGCCTTGTTTGAACGAGCAGCACGGAAGAGAGCCACGTTGTCGGTGGCCACTGCCTCATCGGGCAGGTCGGTGGCAGCTGGCTGATGAGGGGCCGATGTCGGTCCCAGCAGAAGGCGGGCAAGCGCTTCTGCTTCATCTTCGCCAAGTTGCTGATGCTCAGTCTTTGCGGAATCGTCGATCACGTTGTGAATTACCTGGTGTTTTCGGCGGGAAGGGTCGCGTAGTCAGCCCACGTGAGACTGTTCCCCACACCACCGCGCTCGTCAGGGTAGTGCCTAGGATCCGGATCATGTCCAGCACGATCACCCAGTTGGGTAGGGTAACCCAGGCTCTTCCCAGCGGTGGAGAGCACCGTCCTGGTCAAGAAAAAATGGCGGAAGAAGTAGCGGTTGCACTGGAAACCGGCACTGCGGTGTTCATCGAAGCCGGCACCGGCACCGGCAAATCTCTGGCTTATCTGACCCCCATTATCGACGCCGGCAAGCGGGCCGTTGTGGCTACCGCCACCATCGCCCTTCAGGGACAACTCGTCGACAAAGACATTCCGCTGGTCGCGGCGGGACTGGACACCGCCGTCTCAGCCGCCATTCTCAAGGGTCGAAACAACTATCTGTGCAACCAGCGGATGCAGGAACTGGATCGGGCCAGCCGCACCGAGCAGTTGGATCTTCTTCGAGGATCGAGCCCCGATGACCACCTCGAGGGCATCAAAGAATGGGCTCAGACCACCCAGACTGGCGACAAGGAGGAACTCGATCCCGCCCCACCCTCCGATGTGTGGCAAGCCATCAGCGTTGGCGCCGACGAATGCCCGGGCGCCAGTCGCTGTCCTTCGGGTGAGGGCTGCTTTTCGGAGCTGGCCCGAGCTTCAGCCAGGGAAGCCGACATCATCGTCACCAACCACCACTACTACGGGCTGAACGTGGCCTCTGATGGTGCTCTTCTACCCGAGCATGATCTCGTCGTTTTCGACGAGGCCCACCACCTGCCGGAAGTTCTCAGCTCAACATGCGGGACCGACCTCAGTGGCGGCCGGCTCCGCTCGCTGTCGCGACGTGTTCGTGGTGTATTGACCGACGACGAGTTGGGTCGTGGTCTCGATGTCTCGGCCATGGAGCTCGACAACCTGCTCCGAGACGAGGTCGGCAATCAAATCTCCAATGGCGCAGATCTCGTTGAGGTGCTGGTCACGGTGCGAGATCGATCCGACCAGGTTCTGGCTGGGCTTCGTAAGACCAATCCGAAAGAGGGCTCCGATGCCTCGGCCCGGGTTGAGCGAGCCACCCTGGCCGCGACCTCCCTCATCAACGACATCGACTCAGTCATCGAATCGGACGAGAGTGACGTGCTCTGGATTGACGGATCGGACAACAATCCGGTTCTTCGTCGGACCCCGCTCGATGTTGGCCAGATCCTCATAGATCAACTGTGGGACGAACGTGGAGCCGTACTCACCAGCGCCACACTCCCCCAGGCGCTGCCCTCCCAATTGGGGCTCCCCGACAACGAGGTCGAACGGGTCGGCTCGCCGTTCGACTACGAGAAGCTCGGGCTTCTCTACTGCGCAGCGCATCTTCCTGACCCCCGGCAAGCGGGGTCCCGGGATGTCGTTCACGCCGAAATGGCTCAGCTGATAACGGCAGCTGGCGGCCGAACGCTGGGGCTGTTCACCAGCTACCGGGCCATGCAGGAAGCCGCCGACTATCTCCAGGAAGACCTCGATACTCCGGTAATGGTTCAGGGCGAGGCTTCACGATCGGTCCTGATCGAGAAGTTCACGGCCAACCCTGAGAACACACTGCTGGCGACGCTGTCGTTCTGGCAGGGCGTCGACCTACCGGGCGACACCCTCACCCTCGTCACCATCGACCGACTCCCCTTTCCCCGCCCCGACGATCCAGTGCTCCAGGCTCGCCGACGGCTGGCCGGCCCCAGCGCGTTTCGCACCATCGACCTCCCGCGAGCCCAAATGCTCCTGGCCCAGGGGGCCGGTCGGCTCATTCGCCGGTCGGACGATCGGGGGGTGGTCGCGGTTCTCGATGCCAGGCTGGCCAACAACAAGTCCTACCGATGGGACCTGATCTCAGTCCTTCCTCCGCTTCGCCGCACCAAGGACCTCGACGAAGTACTCGACTTCCTGGAAGAGCTCGACAGTTGAGGACCACTGGTTGGATCACGCTCTACGCCGGTTTGTTGATCGGCTCAGGTTATGTGATCGGTTCGATGCTTCATCGTCGACTCCCCGGAGGTCAGCTGCTGAAATCCGGTGTCATCGAAGCAGCGGCCGCAGTGTTGTGGGCCTACCTGGCGTTTCGGCTTATCGACTGGATAGCACCCGGCACCAGCCAGTTCCGGGAGTTCTCGGCGGTAGGAATCCTCTCACCCCGGGCGCTGACCATTTGGGAGGCAGTGGCGCTGTGGTCGGGGTTGGCCGTCATTGTCGGCCTCATCGCCCCGTTTGATCGAGGCTTTCGCACCGGCGGAAACGGACTGGCCGCCGGGGCTGGCCTTGTGCTGGTCTTCTCGCCCTTTCCGCTGTTCGCTGCAGCCTTCGCCTGGGCCGGAGCCCAATGGCTCGTGAGGCCCCGAACCGCAGTTCTGGTGTCCCTCTTTGCCCTCGTCACCAGCGAATGGTTGTTATCCATGCTCTCAACCTCGGTTACGCCCCGAGCGTGGGGCTTCGTCCACGGACCAGAAACAACGCTGTGGCTAGCCGGCTTGGCCGGAGCGCTCGCAGCCCGCCAATCGCACGCAGCACCTGGCGAGCCGCCGCAACAGCAACGGCCGGGGGCTCAGTAACCCAGACGTTCGATGGCCGAAAGATCGTGGTGCCAGTCCCTGTCGACAGACACCACCAGATCGATTCGGGATCCGGCTGGCAGCTGCCGACGCACGTTGGTCCCAACCTTCTTGAGGACCTCGCCACCCTTGCCGATGACGATGCCCTTCTGCGATTCCCGTTCGACCAGGATCTCGACCTTGATGCGAGGACCCTTGTTGGTTTCTTCCCATTCGGTCACCCTGGTGGCGACGGAATGGGGCACTTCTTCTCTGGTCGTGCGCATCAGCTGTTCTCGGACCAGCTCGGCAACCCAGCGGGTTTCCGGCATGTCTTTGACCTGGTCGTCGGGGTACCACAGTGGGCCGACCGGGACCCGGGCCCGGAGGTGTTCGATGAGGTTTGGGATGCCATCGCCGGTCTGAGCGGAAACCGGGAAGTAGGCCTCGGCGCCGAGATCCGACACCGCAGTGAGTTGGGAGAGGATTCTGCGCTGGGGCAGGCCGTCGATCTTGTTGATCACAACAACGGCTCGGGCCAGGTCAAGTTGTTGTGCCAAGAATGCGTCGCCCTTGCCGTAGCCGCTGTTTGCATCGACAACGAAACAGACCACGTCGACGTCGCCGTTGGCTTCGTTGGCTGTTTTGTTGAGCCGGCGACCGAGCTCACTCCGTGGCTTGCCGACGCCGGGAGTATCAACGAACACCAGCTGGTGGGTGTCGTTGGTGAGGACACCGCGAACCTGGTTCCTGGTGGTCTGTGCCTTGTCCGAGGTGATGGTGACCTTGTGGCCAAGAATCTTGTTGAGCAGGGTCGACTTGCCAACGTTAGGACGACCGAAGAGGGTCACGAAGCCGCTTCGGAAGCCGTCGGCGTTCGCTGGTGCATCGCTCATGTTGCTGGCTCGGCGGCCGCGTTGACGTAGACCAGCACCCGAGTGATCCGACGGCCTTGAACCTTCTCCACTCGGAGTCGGTAACCCTCCAGCTCGCAGCTTTCACCTTCGAGCGGTATTCGACCGAAGCAGTCGAATACCAGACCTCCGACGGTGTCCCAGTCGCCCTCCGGTAGTTGGAGGCCAGCCAGGTCGTTCAGTTCGTCGATGAGCATCCTGCCATCCACTCGCAAATTGCCATCTCGCTGGCGCTCGATGAGTGGTTCCTCGACATCGTATTCGTCGACGATCTCGCCGACGATCTCTTCCACCAGGTCCTCAAGCGTCACGAGCCCAGCGATGCCGCCGTATTCGTCGACGGCAACTGACATGTGGAAGCTGTCCCGCTGCATCTCTTTCAGAAGTTCGGAGACTCGCTTGGTTTCCGGCACAAAGTGAGCCGGTCGAAGGAAGTCCCCAACCTTCTCGTGTTCCCGATGATCCAGCTCGGCCCGTATGAGATCCTTCACATAGACCAGTCCCACGACGTCGTCGATGTTCTCGCCAACGACCGGCACCCGAGAGAAGCCGGCCTCAGAGGTGACCTCCAGCGCTTCGTCGATGGTCAGCACCTGTTCGATGGTTGTCATGTCGGTGCGGGGCACCATGACCTCGCGGACAACGGTGTCGCCGAACTCGATGACCGACTCGATCAGATCCCGCTCGTCTTCGTCGATCACATCGTCGTCGAGAGCCGCATCGGCGAGGGCAATGATGTCTTCCGGAGTCCCGAACGGTCCTCGACGGAGTCCCTCACCGGGGAGGACGATGTTGGCCACGCCAATGAGAGCGTTGGCCAACGGCCGAACCGGAGGTGCCGCGGTAAGCAACGAAGCGGGTCCGACAAGGCGAATGGCCACCTGCTCGGGCTGGAGAACGCCGAGGGCCCGCGGTGCAGTCTCGGCTGCCACGAAGACCAGACAAATGTTGATCGCTGAGACCAACACCACCCACGGCGTATCAACCCACCGGGCGGCCAGGAGGGTCACGGTGGTGGCTTCGGCCAGGAGCAAAATGACAATGAGTAGCCGGAGCGGATTAAGCACCGACTCGGGGCGGGAAAGCAGTTCGAGGACTCGACGGGCCTTTGGCTCGTCGTCGACCATCGCTTCCAGACGAGTCAGGCTGGCATGTCCCAGGGCTGACTCAAACGCAACAAGTAGGGCGGCGATCAGAAGAAGCACGACGGCTGCAATGCCAGCGGCTACGTCACCAACACCAAGGGTCACGCTGGCTCCGGGTGCCGAATACCGAGTCGGTCAAGATGAGCCCGTTCTCGTGATCGCATCAGCGCTGTCTCGTCCGGTTCGGCATGGTCATGCCCTAACACGTGGAGAACACCGTGAATCACCAGAAGTTGGAACTCACCGTCAATGGAGCCGACGTGGCTGGAAGCTTGGGCTTCGGCCACTTCGGGGCAAAGGACAACATCACCAAGCATGGGCTCACCATCGAGCTCATCCCATTTGAATCCGCTGTCGGGCTCGGCACCGGCCAATGGGCCGGTTGCATCCAGCGGAAACGACAGGACGTCGGTGGGGCCGGTATGCCCCATGTGCTCCTCGTTGAGCTCGGCCATCGCCTCTTTGTCGACCAGGTGAAGGTCGAGCTGACCGGCGGAAACACCTTCGCCAGTCAGGACCGACAGTGCCAACTCACACAGTGAGTGGAGATCGATGTCTGAGTCGGCGGCGTCGCGGTTCTCGGTACCGGTGACGGTGACCTTGCCGCTGGTTGCTGATGGAGGCTCGCTCATTTGGAGGGCAGGTCTTCGTGCCGGGAGTAGGCGTCAACGATGTCCTGAACAATCCGATGACGCACGACATCCTTGCTACCCAACTCGATGTAGCCCATGCCATCGATCCCCTCGAGGATCTTCCAGATCCCGCGCAGACCACTGCGGCCCCCGGGCACGTCGACCTGGGTTTGATCACCGGTGACAACGACTTTGGAGTTAAAGCCGATGCGGGTGAGGAACATCTTCATTTGTTCCGGGCTGGTGTTCTGAGCCTCGTCGAGAATGATGAAGCTGTCGTTGAGCGTGCGGCCACGCATGAAGGCCAAGGGAGCGACTTCGACCGCGTTTTTCTCGAACAGCTTCGCCATACCTTCGGCGCCAACCATGTCGTGCAGGGCGTCATACAACGGCCGCAGGTAGGGGTCGACTTTGGACATGAGATCGCCGGGCAGGTAGCCCAGCCGTTCGCCGGCCTCCACCGCGGGCCGGGTGAGAAGAATCCGCTCGACTTCCTTGGCCTGAAGTGACCGGACGGCGGTGGCCACTGCCAACCAGCTCTTGCCAGTACCGGCGGGGCCAACACCGAAGGTGACGATGTTCTTGCGGATGGCGTCGATGTAACGCTTCTGGCCCGCGGTTTTGGGACGAACAGCTTTGCCCCTGGAGGTGGTGAGGATGCGATCGGTGAGGACCTCGGACGGGCGAACGTCTGCCCCCACCATCTCGACAGCACGGCGAACGGTGGCCGATTCGATGGCTTGTCCCCGCTCGACCACGAGCACCAACTCTTCAATGACTTTGGATGCCTGGATCGCCTCGGGACCATCGACGGTGATCTGGTTGCCCCGAACATGGACAGTGGCATCGAACGCGCCTTGCACAACCCGCAGGTACTCGTCCCGTTCGCCGAGCAGGCCAACCATCGTCTGGTTGCTGGGAACGCTGATCTTCACCGGTGATGTCATTGGTGCCTCAACGATACCCTCAGACTGGTTCGGGTGCGTTACCCCTTTCAGCGTTCGATAGCCGGGCTAGACGGCCGGCAGGGCCGAGTTAACGGCCAGGGGTTTCAGTGGACAAGCCAAGAGGCACCGGATTTCAGCAAGAGCAGGGCCAGCAGGCGGTGACCATGGGATTGACCGAGCATGGTCAACCGGTGGTAGTCAAGCGATTCGACTCGGCGGTCGGTGACTCCGGCCAAGGCGAGGCTCGGTGGTTGGGGGCGGCCAATCACCCGGGGATCGTGCGCCTGGTCAAGCGGGTCAACGATCCGCCGCTCACCGTCACCGAACATGTGGCGGGCCCGACCCTTCGCACTGCGAGCCTCGAACCGGGCCGGGCGGCGCATGTCCTTTCGGTGGTGGCAGACACCCTGGCCGATCTCCACCAGATGGACATGTTTCACGGTGCGGTCAATCCGGATCACATTCTGGTAACCACAGACCAGCCGGACCAGGCCGGTGCTGTCCTCTGCTCCCCGCTTCCCTCCGACGACCGCACCGCCGATGCGAACGGTCTCGGTCGGTGCATCGAGTGGCTGGTTGCCGAGTGGGAGGCACAGAAGCTCAGCGTTGCCGCAGACTGGTCCCGGCTTGCCGCCAAACTCGCATCCGAACCACCCCTCGACCTGCGCCGGGCGGCCCATCAGCTCGGGGCGCTCGCTCCACCACTCTCGCCTTCTCCAACACGGTCGCCTTCTGCAACACGGTCCCCAACAGCTTCCCCAACACCGCCGTCGGTCGACGAGCAACGACCAGCCCGCCTCCAGAAGCTGGCGGCACTTGTGATCTTGGCCCTAGCTCTTCTGCTGGTCGGTCGAATGGTGGTGAGTGGCCAGGAAGGGGCGGTGGCCGGTGCTCGCCTCCCGGCTGATCAGGGCGTCTTTGCCGTTGGCCAAGCGGCGGACGTCGTGGTCGCCCTCCCCCTTCCATGCCCCGGTCAACCACACGCACTGCTCCTCGATCGAGCGACCGACACCGTCTGGACCTTCGAGGCGATCCACGACGGCGCGATGGGCTCACCAATGACCCGGGTATCGGGGGCGACGATGCTGGTGGTGGAAGCGGCGTCGCCCTGCCCTCGGGCATGGGTCAGCGGCCCGGCAGGAGCAATCGAGCTCGACTGGCCCTAGTCGAAGGTCAGCGAGGAGCGGGAGAGCTCGTCAGACCAAGATCGGAGAGACGGTCGACGGCGCTGTCGAAGTCGACGCCAAGGATGCAGGCGACGGCCCGAAGATCGTCCTGGCGTACGGTGAGAACCCGTCCGTTGAAGTCCTGGCGCTGCACCTGAATCATCGCCAGGTAACGGCCCAGCATCTCGCCTTCGGGTCCGGCGACCGAATCCAGCTGGGTGAGGTCCAGTGAGACACCGGCACGACCCGTCTGTTCGGTGAGATCGACCGTGCCAGGGGTGATGCCAACGGTGGTGGCACGGGGCAGGAGTTGGTCGACGGGCACGCTGTAGAACAGCGCCAGCCGCTCGAGGCGGGGGACGGAGATGGCCCGTTCGCCACGCTCGTAGGCGCCAAGCACCGATGCTTTGAATTCTTGATCTGAGGTGGCTTCGACGTCCTGCAGGGACAGTCTCTTCTGACGACGTATAGCCCGAAGCCGTTCGCCTACGCGTCTTCCGTAGGCGGAGCTGGCCTCGTTTTCGTCCTCGCCCATTGTTCTCCCTCTTCAGGTAGTGGTTACTGGAGGTGTACTGCCTGGCGTCGGACCAAACAGAACGGAGGGAGATGCACGGGTACCTCGCTCGAAACAACCAGTTGGGTTTTCGTTATCTATGGTGAAAATCTTGCGACTTTGCTGATCTTGCTCACGGACTATCGCTGAAGTTCCGGTTCTGGAGCAAATGTGACGAACCGTGGTCGACAACTTCGCGCAGTGCATGGAACCCCGGACAACCTAGACGTCACGGAGCGCAGCATCAACCCACGGAAGGTGATGTTTCTCGCCGTCAACCCGCATCCCGGAGGCCGACCAACATGGCGGCCCCGACAACGCAGGCTGTTTCCGCTCGTAGGACTCCTCCCGGGAGAGAAACAAGCGGCTGTTCGGCCCGCTCGTCGTCGCTCCAGCCACCCTCCGGTCCGATCATCAGGGTACGGACGGCCGCGGTGGGAACCGATCCTGCCGGGTCAGCAGCATGAGCTGCCGGGTGACCGGTGACGAAGTCGCTGAATGTTTGCAGGGCATCAAAGTTCGGCAGCCGGACGCTGCGGCTTTGCATTCCGGCTTCTCGAACAATGCGGTTCCAACGCTGTTGTTGCTTTTCAGCCCGTTGGGCGTCCCACCGCACAATCGACCGATCAGTGACCAACGGAACGATGCGATCGATGCCCAATTCGGTGAGTTTCTGGACAATCCACTCTGGTTTCTGTGTCTTGGTGGGGGTAAACGCCAAGGTCAATGACCACGGCGGCGGCGCAACCAGCTGCACATCGGCCACCGGCTCCGGACGTTCGCCGAACCGGGCAGGCAGCCACCGACCTTCGCCGTCGCTGATGCTGATTGGGTCTCCAACCGGCACCCGGAGAGACCGGTGTAGGTGGTGGTAGTCGTCGTCGGCGAGTTCCGGTGCTTCAAGATCGGCGACGTAGACCATGGGATTGGACCGACGCCATTCGGTCAGTGACGCGTTGTCCATCAGTAGTCGGCTACCGCACGCCAGGAACGGGGCCTAGGAGAAGGCCGAGCGGATCTTCTTGAACAGGCCGGCCTCTCCCGGTTCCTTGACCGATTCCCCCCGGAGTTCAGCCAGCTGCCGCAGCAACTCGGCTTGTTCCTCGTCGAGCTCGGCCGGTGTGTCGACGATGAGGGTGAGCACCAACTGGCCGCGACCCCGACCTCGCAACTGTGGAATGCCACGATCACGGACTTTGAACACCTTGCCGGTCTGCGAACCGGGAGGAATATCAACGTCGATGGCGCCATCGATGGCTTCGAAGCTGACTTCGGCGCCTAGGGCGGCCTGAGTGGCAGCCACATGGAGCTCGGCCAGAAGATGCTCGCCATCGCGGACGAACACCGGATGCTTGCGAATTCGGACCTCAACGTAGAGATCGCCGGCCTGTCCGCCCCGTGGACCTACTGCGCCCCGGCCGGTCAACCGCAGGGTGGTGCCGTGGGCGACCCCGGGTGGGATATCGACGGTGTAGGTCCGATCCTCGACCTTGCGACCCTCACCGTTGCACTCGGTGCAGGGGTCGGTGACGATTCGGCCCTCACCGGCGCACACAGGGCACACCGATGTGGTGACCATCTGGCCCAGGATCGACTGGCGCACCTGACGGACCTGACCGCTGCCACTGCAATGCTCGCAACCCGACGACTTCGACCCGGCGCTGGCCCCGGTGGCATCGCAAGGCTCGCAGGAGACAGCGGTCCGAACCGAGACATCTCGAGCCACCCCGGCGACGGTGTCTTCCAGATCGAGCTCGGCGACGACCTCGAGGTCGACTCCCTGATTGGTTGGGCCCCGACCACCGCCGCCACCCTGGCCACCCATATTGAAGAACGCGTCGAAGAGGTCGCCCAGTCCCGCACCACCACCGAAGGGGTCGCCGGCTCCGCCCATACCGGGGCCACCGGCCGAGCCAAAGCGGTCGTAGTGCGACCGCTTGTCGGCGTCGCTGAGCACCTCGTAGGCCTCGGCTACCTGTTTGAACTCGGCCTCGGCAGCAGGATCGTCGGGGTTGGCATCGGGATGAAGCTCCCGAGCCCGCTTGCGGTATGCCTTCTTGATGTCGTCGGCCGATGCGTTTCGCTCGACGCCGAGCAGATCGTAGAAGTCCTCAGCCACCTGTGGTCATCATCCTTCGCTTAGTCGCTTGCCCAATTGTCGGCTGACGGCGGCGACTGCCGCCATGGCCTGGGGATAGTGCATTCTGGTCGGCCCGAGGACGGCAATGGAGCCAACCGGTTCCCCTTCTATCTCGTAAGGAGCCACTACCACACTGCAGTCTTCCAACCGGTCAACGCCGGTTTCGGTACCGATGGCCACATTCAACCCACGGTCGAGCACATCAGTGAGGACGTTCACCACCACCAGCTGCTGCTCGAGAATGGTGAGTACCCGATGAACGGAGTCGACGGCGTCGAAGGAGCCCGCAACACGGGATGCTCCGTCGACGTAGACCCGGTCGGCATCGACGGTGGCCACCAGGGAGTCGAGAATTCGTTCGATCAGCGCATTGCGCCGAGCGTTGTCGGTGGTGGGGGCCTTCATCGGCTCTCCCGGTTGGAGCCCAACCAGCACCGGACTCACGATGGCCAGAAGGTTGGCGATCTCGTCGTCGGTTACGTCGGTGTCGAACTCGACGGTGTACTTGTCGACGACACCGGTGCTGAGAACCACCACCGCCAGCACCACGCGAGGTGCCATGACAACAAGTTGCACGCTGCGGATCACGGCCGCCTCGGTGGTGTTGTCGATGACGACAGCAGCGTGATTGGTGAGGTTGCTGAGCAGACTGGCGGTGTCGCGCATCATGTGCTCGATCTCACCCTGCATCTGCTTGAAGAAGTCGGTGACCTGGCGCCGATCGGGTCGATTGAGGGTGCCTTGGCCGACCTCGTCGACGAAATACCGGTAGGCCTTCTCGGTTGGAACCCGACCGGCTGACGTGTGCGGCTGGGTGAGGTAGCCCTCGGACTCGAGTGCTGCCATCTCGGCTCGAACGGTTGCCGAGGACACTGCGAGCGCCCCGGCGCCAGTAACCGACGAACTTCCGACCGGTTGCGCCGTCTCGATGTATTCCTCAACGACCGCGGTCAGAATGGCCGCCTTTCGTTCGTCGAGGTCTCGGAGATCGGACATGAGCTGACAGTTTACTGCCAGGACGCCTTTAGCTCGTCGTAGCGACGGAGGGACTCTTTCCGCTCCTTGCCATGGTCGACCATTGGACCGGGGTAACCGGCTGGCGCTCCGACTGGATCGGTCCACGGTTCGTGGATCTGTTTGTTGGACAAGTGGGCCAATTCTGGCAGCCACCGGCGGAGATACTCTCCCTCCGGATCGAACTTCCGACTTTGGGTGATGGGGTTGAACACTCGAAAGTAGGGCGAGGCATCGGTGCCGGTGCCGGCCACCCATTGCCAACCATGGCTGTTCGAGGCAAGGTCGCCATCGACCAGATGTTTCATGAACCACCGTGCCCCTCGCTGCCAATCAAGATGGAGGTCTTTGACTAGGAAGCTGGCGACGATCATTCGGACCCGGTTGTGCATCCAGCCCTCGGCCAGCAGCTGGCGCATGCCGGCATCGACGATCGGGTAACCGGTCTGGCCCTGACACCAGGCGGAGAAGTGTTGGTCGGTGTTCGGGCCGCTGTCGACCTCGATGCCACTCATCTTCGGGACGAAGGAGGCCCGGGCCGAGTCGGGCCGCTGAAAGAGCACCTCGGCGTAGAATTCCCGCCACGCCAACTCGCTGCGGAAGACGTCCTCGGCCGGATCGGGACCGAGCCGGGCCAACAGCTGTCGGGGGTGGATAGTTCCCCACTTGAGATAGGGCGACAACCGGCTGGTGCCGTCCACCCCCGGTCGGTCCCGGCCCACGCTGTAGTCGAACACCGGACCTTCGAGGAACCACTCGGCCCGATCCCATGCCGCCTGCTCCCCCGCCACCGGCAACTTGGCGGCGGTCGGGGCCGAGCTGGGGAACGGTTCGCTCGTGACGCCGTCGAGCCAGTCGGCGGCAACGGGGCCGGCCGGGTCAAGCCAACCGTGGCTCTTCCATGCCTTGAAGAAGGGAGTGAAGACCTTGTAGGAGGTCCCGCCACCGGTGACCACTGATCCCGGAGGGACGGCGTAGACGGCGTCTCGGTAGTGAGTGCTGATACCGGCAGCAGCCAGCGATTCACCGACCGCAGTGTCGCGGCCTCGGCCATAGGGGCCATGATCGTCGGTGGCATAGACCGTGTCGGTCCCAACCTCGGCGGCTAGTTCACGAAGAACAACAGCCGGCGATCCCTGCCGATGGACAAGCGCTCCCTCGGTTGCATCACGGAGCCAGTCCAGGGTCTCAGCCAGGAAGGTCAGCCGGTTTTCCCCCGATGGATTCCGCAGCGCTGGATCGCTGATGAAAACCGGGAGGACGGGCCGACCATCGGCCGCCGCCTCGTCAAGGGCCGGATGGTCGGTGAGCCGAAGATCCCGCCGAAACCAGAAAATGGCCGGCTTAGTCATCTAGCGAGGCAGTCATCGAGGCAGTCAGTCATCGAGCCGGAGCGCTCTGATGAAGGTGTCGGGCGGGATCTCGACCCGTCCGATGTTCTTCATTTTCCGCTTGCCTTCTTTCTGCTTCTTCAGCAGCTTGTTCTTTCGGGTGATGTCGCCCCCGTACAGCTTGGCGGTGACATCTTTGCGGAAGGCCTTCACCGTCTCCCGGGCGATGATCCGGCCACCGATGGCAGCCTGGATCGGCACTTCGAATTGCTGGCGAGGAATGATCTCCTTGAGTTTCTCGGCGGTGCGGCGCCCGTACTCATAGGAACTGTCCCGGTGGACAATGGTGGAGAAGGCATCGACCTGTTCGCTGTTGAACAAGATGTCGACCCGGACCAGATCGCCCGGTTCATAGCCGATTGGCTCGTAGTCGAGGCTGGCGTAGCCCTGGCTCCGGCTCTTCAGCTGGTCGAAGAAGTCGATGACTACCTCGGCCAGCGGCATGTTGTAGACCAGCTCCATTCGCTCGGGAGAGAGGTATTCCATCCGTTGGAGCTGGCCTCGTTTGCTCTGACACAACTCCATCAAAGTGCCGGTGTAGTCCGACGGGGTGATCATGGAGGCCTTGAGATAGGGCTCCTCGATGGAACTCCAGTCGCCACTGGCCGGAAGGTCAGACGGGTTGTCGATCTGTCTCTCCTCACCGCCGATCATGGTGATCCGGTACTCGACCGAGGGTGATGTGGCGATCAGATTGAGATCGAACTCGCGCTCGAGTCGCTCCCGCACGATCTCCATGTGGAGTAGGCCGAGAAAGCCGCAGCGGAAACCGAAGCCGAGAGCAGTTGAGGTCTCGGGTTCGAAGGTAAAGCTGCCGTCGTCGAGCTGCAGTTTGTCGAGCGCGTCCCGGAAGTCCTCGTAGTCGTCGCCGTCCACCGGATAGAGCCCGGCGAACACCATGGGCTGCGGTTCTCGGTAGCCCTCGAGCGCACCATCGGCCGGATTAGATGCCTCGGTGATGGTTTCTCCCGAACGGGCTTCGCGAACGTCTTTGATGCCGGCCACCAGATAACCGACCTCGCCCGTTCCCAACCGATCGACCGGCTTGTTGTCAGGGGTTCGGATTCCGACCTCGTCGGCCTCGTGGACCGCGCCGGCCTGCATGAACTTGATCTTGTCGCCGGTTCGGAGCGATCCGTTCATGACCCGCACGCTCGACACCACACCGCGGTAGGTGTCGAAATGGGAGTCGAAGATAAGGGCCTGCAGCGAAGCCTCGGGATCGCCGGCCGGAGGAGGAATGCGCTCGACGATGGCGTCGAGGAGGTCGGGCACGCCCTCGCCGGTCTTGGCCGAGATCCGGAGCACGTCCTCGGCAGGGATGGCCAGGATGTTCTCGATTTCCTGGGCGTAGCGGTCGGGATCGGCCGCCGGCAGATCAATCTTGTTGAGACACGCCACCACTTCGAGGTTGTTGTCGAGGGCCAGGTACATGTTGGCCAGGGTCTGGGCCTCGATGCCCTGGGCTGCGTCGACCACCAGCACAACCCCTTCGCAGGCGGCCAACGAGCGGCTCACCTCGTAGCCAAAATCGACGTGCCCGGGGGTGTCGATGATGTTGATCTGATGGTCGGCGTAGTTGAGAGCCACGCTCTGCAATTTGATGGTGATGCCCCGCTCTCGCTCGATATCCATGGAGTCGAGGTACTGCTCACGCATCTCCCTTTCTTCGACGGCACCACACAACTCCAGCATCCGGTCGGCCAGCGTCGATTTCCCGTGGTCGATGTGGGCGATGATGGCGATGTTGCGAATGATGTCGAGAGAGTGAGTTTGCGAAGCAGGCATGTGTCGCCAAATCTACCGTTGGTTGGTTGTCGACGGGGCGCTATCCTCACCAAGTCCGATCAGCTGTCCGAGGTTTCACGTGGCCAACATCAAGAGCCAGATCAAACGCAACCGCCAGAACGAGAAACGTCGTCTGCGTAATCGCGCCGTCCGGTCCGAGCTCAACACCAGGGCCAAGGTCGCAACCGCAGCGGCTGGCACCGAGGATCAGGAAGACGCATTGCGCCTCGCCATCCAGCGAATCGATCGTGCTGCGGCCAAGGGCATCATGCACAAAAACGCTGCTGCCAGGCAGAAGAGCCGCTTGATCAAGCGGGTCCGAGCCGCAGCCTCTTCCTAAACTTCCCACCCCCGGAACTGTGAGTTGAGCGTGCCGAAAACGGCACCCTGCACTCACGGTTCTTTGCTTTTTAGCGACTGAGCCTGGCGAGGCGAGCCACCAGTACTTCCATCAGCGCATCTTCCGGTGTGGCGCTGGCACCCCGCACCTCAAGATCAGCCGTGCGCAGAAGAAGAATGACGTCGCGAAGGCGATCGTGTCCCATCCGGCGGGAGAGGGTAAGAGCTTTCTTGGCGGGAAAGGTCGAACCCTTCATTCCCAGCAACGCAGCGGCGTCGCGGTCGTCGCCAACCGGTGCTCCGTCAAGGGCCAGGGCCCGCTGGTAGTGACCATGCAACGTGGCCAGGATCTGAAGCGGGTGACGGTCGCCAGCTCCCATCATCCGATGAAGTCGGTTGAGTGCGGTGCCGATATCGCCGCTATCGATGGCGTCGGTGAGCTCCCATGGCGGAACATCCGACGCCACGCCAAGGAATGGCTCGACCTCGGTTGCGGTGAGGTTGGCTCCTTCGCCAAAGGTGCTCACGAGTGCTTCGATGATCGATTGGGCTCGTCCGACGTCGTCGCCCAGTCGATCGGCGATGAGGTTCCTGGCGGTCGGGTCGAGCCTGACCGGTGCGTCCTTCATGCGATCGTCGAGGAGGGCCTTGCGGCCCTTGCCCTTTGGGGCGGCGTCGATCTCCCGGGCCCCCGCCTTCTTCAGCGCTTCCTTCAGCGCTTTCGGCACTTGACCGAGCCGACTGGTGTTTGCTCCCTTTTCCCACACCAGGATGAGGTCGGTGGTGTCCAGTGGACTCTCGAGCCATTCGACCAGGCCAGTCACTTGTTCGCCTCTGGTGAACAAACCAAGGTTTCGGCCAACCACGATTCGTTTGTCGGTGAGAAACGGGGGCGTGTGGGCCGCATTGACCAGCGGGGTGATCTCGGGGTCGCCGTCGACGCCGTAGTGCTCCTCGATGACCTCTTCGACCATCAGTGAGCGGTCGCCGCCACCGAGAAGGTCGTTGACCGAGGCCTGCACAACTTGCGCCACCAGGGTGGGGTCGTCGCCCTTGATCAACAGAACTTCTGCCACCGCTTCAACCTAGCGGCGTCAGTCAGCTCGCAGTCGAGGGTGGTTGTCGCACCCGCCGGGACGATTAGTCAGCTCGGTTCGACGTCAACTTGAAGCGTGGTGCCATCGGGGGTGAAGGTCAGCACCCCGTTGGCCACTCCGACAGTGACTGCATCGCTGACCCGGCGGGCACCGACCAGAGAATGCTGCGGCGGAGCCAACACCAAACCAGGCCCCACCACCTCCACCACCGCCCCCGCCAACCGCCGCTGACTCCGACCAGCCCGTTCAAAAACAACGACATCAGACGTCATCCGCTGATCCACCAACTGCTCAACCAGCCGAAGAGACGCATCAGCCGACACAACCAGTACCGACACAGAACCCTCCTCACCGGCATAGAAAACTGCCCCATCCAGATGTAGGACACCGACGACTGGCCCCGGCGACGAGAACACTGCGAGCAGCGCCACGACGGCCACCATCACCGGCCAACGAACCCGTGCCCACACCAGCCACCCAACAACAACCATCCCCGCCAACACCAACGACTCAGCTCCACCCAAAAACGGAGCCGGCACCCGAGCCGCCCACACCGCCACCCCATCCAACCACCCCAACAACAAACCAACCGGCCACTGCAACCACTCCCCACCCGGCACCACGCCAGCCACCAACCCAACCGACAAACCCCACACCATCACCAAACCAGCCGCCCACCCAGCCAGCAGATTGGCCGGCACCGCCACCAACGACACCGGACCAAACGTCCCAATCAACAACGGCATCACAAACACCTGCGCCGACACCGTGATCGCCACCGCCGCCGCCAACGGCCGAGGACCCCGAATCCGCTCCAACAACACCGGACCGAGCACCAAAATCCCCGCCGTCGCCGCCACCGACAAACGAAACCCCACCGAATCCACCAAAAACGGATCGACCAACACCAACCCCGACACCGTCAAACACAACGTCCTCACCCCACTAGCCGGCCTACCCAGCAACACAGCAGTCGCCGCCACACCAGCAGTCACCGTCGCCCGCACCACCGACGGCTCCAACCGAGTCGCCAACGCAAACACAAACAACGCAGCGCCCACAACCAACAACCGCCCCAAACCCTCGAACCGACGAGCAAGCGGCCACAACACCGCCAACGCGAACGCCACGTTCTGGCCCGAGACCGCCAAGAGATGACTAAGGCCAGCGCTACGGAAGCGAGCCTGCTGAGCGGATGACTGTTCTCGATCGTCGCCGATGACCAGTCCGGTGTACAGAGCAGCCTCATCGGGATCGAACACGCTGGCCCCATCGGCAACCAATCGCCGCAACAACTCCGAAGGCTGCTGCCACCATGGCGGACCAGCCGACCACACCGACGACACCACCTTCAGCTCACCAACAAGATGCCGGGACCGCAACCACGGCTGATCCTCCAGGGGAGCAAGCCGACCGGAGACCAACAAGGTCGAACCGGCCACAGCCCGATCGAAACCAGACGCCGCTTGCCCCGACGCCGACAGCCGAACCCGTCGACCATCATCCAACCGGCCCTCCGCGCTCACACCAAACGACCAACGCTCAGGATCGGTCACCATCTGCACCGGACCGTCGTAGGACGCGGGAACAACCGGCTGGTAGCCCCGGTCAGCTGCCGCCCCGAGTGACAGGGCAATGGCTCCACAAGCCACCACAAAGACTCGTTCCCATCGCAACACAAGAGCAAGCGCAACACCACCAACCGCTGGAAGCAACGGAACCGGCCACGCCAACGTCGCCCCCAGCCACACTGCGGCCAACAGTAGAACCAGACGCCCCTCACTCATCCGGCAACCACCAGATCGGCCAGCGCAGCTAACTTGGCGGGACCGATACCGGGGACATCGAGCAGCCCATCGGTCGACGAGAACGGTCCGTGCTCGTCCCGCCAGGCCACGATGGCTGCCGCCGTTGCCGGCCCAATACCCGGCAGATCATCAAGTTGACCTTCACTGGCTCGGTTGATGTCGATCGGCCCGTCAGCCGAATCGGGCGAGCTGAGCGAGGGTGCTGCGGCCAGCACCTCGCCAACGAGCGGAACCTTGATCTGCACGCCATCAGGTAGCGGCGCAGCAAGGTTCAGCTGGTCGAGATCCGCACCGGCCAGCGCTCCCCCCGCCGCGTCCAATGCGTCTTCGACCCTGGCATCAGCCGGGAGCGAATAGACCCCTGGCGAACGGACCGCGCCGGCAACGTGCACCACAACAGGTACCGGAGGATCCGTCGTTGGCACCGTTGTCTCCAACTGGACGTGAGGAATCAGCTCCTCGACCGGCCGGGTCTCCGATGGCCGACCCATCCACCAGCCAACAATCACCAGGGCAAGCAACGCCACCGATCCGGCCACCACAACGCCGGGCCGGCCGCGCCACCGGTCGAGCGTGAGCATTGCCTGGTCGAGTCGTTCGGCCAACGAGCCCGACCCGATATCTGTTCGTTCGTCCATCCCGACGCGCCTCAACCATGAGGATCTTCAGGGGGAAGAAGAGGCCGGGGGAAGAGCTAACGGGGTGGCCGGAAAGCGGCGAGGCAACCTAGAAGATGCGGTTGGAGAGCTTTTTGCGCCAGGCCGAAAGGTCAGGGTGATCGGGCCCAAGAACGGCAAGAAGATCGACGTACTCCGACCGAGCGTCTTCGTCGGCCTTCACCGAATCGAGAAGTTCCTCGAGACGCTCCTCGACCTTGGCGTGCTCGACCGCTTGTTCACTGACGCCGGTGCGGGCCAGCGCAGCGATCCGACGGGTGTCTTCGGTCTCGGGGATCCGAGCCAGAAGATCGAGAGCGGCTTGGTTGCGGGAAGCGTCGAGGTAGATCTGAGCGAGCGCCGGCACCGCCACCGGGTGCCCGGGGTCGACCTCGAGCACCTTGTTCAGGGAATCTTCATCGCCGGCTTCGAGCCAGGCAGCAACTTCGAGTTGGGATTCGTCAGGCAGCTGCTTGTCGACGAATGCCTTCACCTCGTGTTCGGGCTGTGCTCCGAGGAAGTTGTCGGCGACCTGACCGTCCTTGAGAGCAAAGACAGCTGGAATCGACTGCACCTGAAAGGCCTGAGCGGCCTGTGGGTTCTCGTCGATGTTGATCTTGGCCAACACCACCCGTGGCTCAGCGGCACCGGCGTTGGCGTCGTTGACAACCTTCTCGATGATTGGTGTGAGTGACTTGCACGGTCCACACCACGGTGCCCAGAGGTCGACGACAACCACGGCGCCCTGCGAGCGTTCGAGCACATCGGTCTGGAAGGTCTGGTCAGTGACGTCAAGAATCACAGTTCGAATCTACCGGCATTCTCACGGGGTGGTCGCCGAGCGAGGCGGTTCGCTAGGTTCGGTCGCATCAGCACCCCTACAACACGTGGAGCAGCAGCATGAAGGTCGACGGAGGATTCGGAATGGGTTCGGCCGGTCTGGCTTCGGCCGGGGCGTCGGCCAAGGAGCAAGAAGCAGCGGGTTACAGCGGCTTTTGGACAGCAGAAACGGCTCATGATCCGTTCTTTCCTCTTGTCTTGGCTGCTGAGCACACCGACACCATCGAGGTCGGCACCTCCATTGCGGTGGCGTTCGCCCGAAACCCGATGACCTTGGCCAATCAGGGCTGGGATCTCCAGGCTCTCTCGGAGGGTCGCTTCATTCTGGGGCTTGGCTCTCAGATCAAACCCCACATCACCAAGCGCTTCTCGATGGAATGGTCGAAGCCGGCGGCCCGCATGCGGGAAATGATTCTGGCCATTCGCGCCATCTGGCACACGTGGGAGACGGGCGACAAGCTTGAGTTCCGGGGCGATTTCTACACCCACACCCTGATGACTCCGTTCTTCGACCCGGGGCCCAACCCCCACGGCAACGCCAAGATCTTTCTGGCCGGCGTCGGCGAGCTCATGACCGAGGTAGCGGGCGAGGTGGCCGATGGATTCATCTGCCACGGCTTCACCACCGAGAAGTTCCTGCGGGAAGTCACCATTCCCGCTCTCGACCGAGGCCGAGCCAAGGCCGGCAAGCCAGCGCTGGCCGACTCGGACGACTTCGAGATCGTCGGACCATCCTTTGTGGTCACCGGCAACTCCGACGAGGACATCGCCAAGGCGGCTCAGGGCACACGGGAGCAGATCTCGTTCTACGGCTCCACCCCGTCGTATCGGCCGGTGCTCGACATTCATGGTTGGGGCGGACTCCAGGACAAGCTGAACACCATGTCCAAGGCCGGCAAATGGGTAGAGATGGCCAACCTCATCGATGATGAGATTCTCAACACCTTCGCCGTTGTCGGTGGGCCGGAGACGATCGCCCCCGAGCTCACCACCCGCTACGGCGACGTTGTACAGCGCATCAGTTTCTATGCGCCGTACAAGTCGGAGCCGGCCCGGTGGGCCCCGGTGTTCGATGCGCTCAAAGCCGGCTAACCAACCACGCCGGGTCTGCTACCTCCGACTACCTCCGACGACGGTGTGCCTCCAACTCAGCGGTCAATGACAGTTCATCGACACGTTGGATCTCGGTATCGCGTGACAAACGGTTGTGTTCGGCGATCTCGCCGTTGATTTGTTCGACCAACCTGGTCACCGACTGCTCATCAGCGGCCCGCCTTAGCTGACCACGAACCAGACGGATCCGGTCGGCCAGATCTTCATCCCGCACTCTGGCTCGCTCATTTCGGACGAATGAATCAGCCCACCATCCAGGCTCTCGGCGCCGTCCGAGGTCGGCAATCGGTTTGCCGTGGCCCGGTAGATCGTCGAACAGGCCTTGGCGTAGTCCTTTATCGATCTGTCGGTCGACAATGTCCCTGAAACTCACGATGGCACGCTAACACCAGCCCTCATCCGTCTCCCGACCCGTTCGACGGCAACGAGATTTGAACCGTGTAGTCGGTCCAGTTTCACCCGCCTGCCGCGGCTTCAGTCTTCGCCTCTGACCGCCGATGAAAAGCCTGTCACTTCGTTGTCTCAGAGGAGTTGCCGTGCCCGTTCCAGTCGTCAGCCGCGCTATCGAGGGAGCCCGCGGGGTGTACACCCCGGATGACTACGGGGTGCTGCAACTGATGGCGGAGGTTGGCGAAAGCGACGCCGACGATCTGGTCGCAGTCGGGGCGTACGCCTTCTTCCAAATGTACGTCGGGGCTCTCGGTTACTGGACCTACGAAGGCGGCACGCCGTTCATGGGGTTGTCGAATCTTCCGCCGTTGATCGACTTTGTTCGAAGCTTCGGCTGGCCGGAATTCGAGGCCGAGCTGGAGTTGGTTGCCGGCCAACTCCAGCCGTTCAGCCCCGAGCAGGTTGCGGCCTACGAGGCGATGACCATCGACTCGGAAACGCACGGCATTCTCGATGCCATCGCGTTTCGCGAATCACTTACGCGCCTGATGGCCGAGGACCACAACGCGGGAGGTGTGAAGTTTCGCGCCGCAAGCGAGTACCTCGAGGCAACGGTCGAGTTCCTTCTCTTCGACGACGGTCAGTCGCTGCGGGAGTGGCGCAGCCACCAAGGCTGAGTAGTTGGCCCTCAACCGGATTGAAGGGCAAGGCTCGCCGAAGCCACGCCAACCGGGCATGCTGGTGACGTGACTAGCTCCTCGAACAACCAGCCGAGACCGCTGTCCATTCTCGATCTCGCCATCGTCGGCCGAGACGAACGACCTGGGGATGCCTTCGCCAACAGCGTTGCGGTCGCCCAGCGGGCAGAGGAACGCGGCTACCACCGCATCTGGTACGCCGAGCACCACAACATGGCGTGCATCGCATCATCGGCAACCAGTGTATTGATCGCCCACGTCGCGGCTCAGACCACCAGCATCCGTCTCGGTTCGGGAGGCGTGATGCTGCCCAACCACTCGCCGCTGGTGATCGCCGAGCAGTTCGGCACCCTGGCCGAGCTTCATCCGGGTCGGATCGACCTTGGACTGGGCCGAGCCCCCGGCACCGATCAGCAAACCATGCGAGCCATGCGCAGCGATCCAATGTCGTCCGAGCGTTTTCCTCAGGACGTGCTGGAGCTGAAGGGCTATCTGCAAGGCGAATCTCACATCCCGGGTGTTCAGGCCGTGCCGGGTGCGGGCACCAACGTGCCGCTCTACATTCTCGGCTCGTCACTGTTCGGGGCTCAGTTGGCGGCCAAATTGGGCCTGCCCTACGGCTTCGCCTCTCACTTCGCTCCCGACCAACTGCTCAATGCGGTCGCCCTCTACCGACGCGAGTTCGAACCGTCAGATCAACTGGCCGAGCCCTATGTGCTCGCTGGTGTCAACGTGATCACCGCCGACTCCGAAGAAGACGCAGCCCAGCAACACCGTCAGGTCAGCCGTCGCCGAGTCGCCCGGTTCCTCAGTGTTCCCCGGGAGCTCACCGACGACGAAGCCGACCATGTGCTCGACTCGCCGCAGGGCCGCCAGATTGCCCAGATGATGCACTACACGGCGGCCGGCACCCCCGAACTGGTGGCCAAGTACCTCGACACCTTTGCCCGCGAAGCCGAGGTCGACGAGCTCATGACGGTGCATCCGTCGTTGACCCTCGACGAGCGCCTCCGCTCCATCGATCTGTTGGCCGACGTCTACGTTCCTGCCGCCGCATAAGAACGCGCCACCGCTACCTCTGGCTAGCTGACGAGTTCGAGCGAGCCAGATAGATACTGCTGCTTGCAATGAGCCCGCTGCAGCTTGCCCGAGCTGGTCTTTGGCAAACTTCCGGCTCGGACCAGCACAACATCTCGGCACGGCACACCCACCGCGTCGATGACACTGCTGCCGATGGAGCTCCTCAGCTCGTCATGGCTCTCAACCTTGGTTTCGGCCACCACGACAACGGCCTCCTTGCCCTGCCGGCCGGGAACACCGAACGCAATCACGTTGCCGGCCCGGACGCCTTCGATCTCACCGACATTGCGTTCGATGTCCTGGGGATAGACATTGCGACCCCCGACGATGATGACGTCCTTGATTCGGCCGCACATGACCATTTGGTGATCGACCAGGTAGGCCAGATCACCGGTGCGAAGCCACTCGCCATCAAAGAGCTCGGCATTGGCTTCGGCGTGTTGGTAGTAGCCGGGAGTCACTGAGGTGCCAGCGATTTGAAGCTCACCGACTTCTCGCTCGGCCAGCACCTCGGTCATGCCGGGACGAACAATGCGGAAGCTCAGCCCAGGGACTGGAGTACCCAGCTTGACCAACTCTCGAGCGTTGGTGTGATCGGTGTCGACGGGCACCGCTAGTCGGTCCTGCTCCAATCGATCGCCGTCGATGACATCGACGGCCAGCCCGGTGAGAGGCACAGGGAAACAGCCGGCAATGGCCACCTCGGCCATGCCGAACGCGGGGAAGACGGCACCGGGCCGCATGCCATGACGCTCGCCCGCTTCGACGAACGCCCGTACCGATGCCGGGTCGACCGGTTCGGCACCGTTGAGAGCGATCCGGAGACGGGAGAGATCGAGTGTCTCGGGAGACCGTCGCAGTGCCCGGGTGGCCAGCACATAGCTGAAGTTCGGCCCGGCAGTGGCGGTGCCCCCATACTCCGACAGCCATTGCATCCACCGGCCCGGCGATGCCAGGAAATCCTGGGGGGCGCCGAGCACCAGATCGAGGCCGGCCGACATCGGAAGAATCAGAAAGCCGACCAACCCCATGTCGTGGTAGAGCGGCAGCCACGACACCATGACGTCGTCGTCACCATCTACCTCACCGGCTTCCAGGATGGCGTCGAGATTGGCCGCCACCGTGTGGTTGGGCAGCATGACGCCTTTGGGCTCGGAGGTCGAACCGCTGGTGAACTGCAGGACGAACAAATCGTCCTCGTGATAGTCCGGTCGGATGAAGTCATCGGCCGTCGGCCGTCCCGGGGCTGGCAACAGATCGACGATGGAGTGAAGCGGCGGGTCCTCGGGCGTGATCTCTACGAACGGTGCGAGGTCTGGGTCGACCAGAACGGCGACGCAGCCAGCATTGGCTATTCGACCTTTGGTTTCCTTGGCGAACTCCTCAAGCGAGGCCAACCGCATGGGCAGCGGGAGCATGACCAAGGTGGCCCCGCACAGCCAGATGGCCTGGGTGGCGGTGACCAGGTCCGCGGTAGTGGGGCCGAGCAATGCAACGTGGTCGCCTCGCTCGATCCCGTGGGATTGCAGGTTGGCGGCCATCGCCCGGGCTTCGTCGTGGAGCTGAGCCCACGACTTCGTGACCGGATCGTCACCGGTGACGAAGGTGACGGTGCCGTCACCCTTGGCCGCCTCTTCGATTCTGCTGACGATGGTTTGCACGGTGCGCTCTTGCTTCCTCCGGCCGACTGCTGGGTTACGGGCCGGTAACAACAGGGCACGATGGTAGATGGGAGATGGGTAAATCTCCGCAATTGGTCGAAAACTGGCTCAAACGCTTGGCAAAACCGCCGACAGCATGCACTATCGGTGCAGGCGGTCTCGGCGGATCGCATGCCTTTGGAAGGGACAGCCGACATGCGAACCACCCTGATTTCTCATTCTTCTGTTTTGATTGAAGCCGGCGGCTTATCGATCTGGTGCGACCCCTGGCTCGACGGCAAAGTCTTTGCCGAGTCCTGGGCCCTTCTCGACAAGCCAGCAGATCTCACCGAGGTGTACGAGCGGGTTACCCACATCTGGGTGTCCCATGAACACCCCGATCACTTCCACCTCGGCTCACTGCGGGATCTGCCCCAGGAGGTCAAGGATCGCGTGGTGCTCCTCTTCCAGGACGATGGTTCGCCAAAGATGCCCGACGCGTTCACCAAGCTCGGCTTTCCAACCATCCAACTGCTGCCCCATCGGCAGACGGTCACCCTCGACTCACCCAACGAGTCACTCCCCGGAAGCGGCGTCGAGGTCTACTGCTATCAGCAGGGTCTGATGAACTCGGCCCTGGCTGTCCGTCACGATGGCACCACCACTATCAACATCAATGACTGCGAACTCACCAACACCGATGCTCGGCTCATCAAGGCCGATCTGGGCTCGATCGACATCACCCTCAATCAGTTTTCGCTGGCTGGCTACAACGGAAGCAACGATCCGGCCGGCTGGTCCAAGGCCTTTGCGACCCGAATCATCGAAGACCTTCTCCAGGCTCACGAGCGTCTCGACGCCGGCGTCACCATCCCGTTTGCGTCGTTCATCTACTTCTGCCGGGAGGACAACAAGTTCCTCAATCAGTACGGCAACCGGCCCTGCGACGTCGTAGCTGCGGCCCAGAAGCGAAACATCGAGATTGCGGTGTTGGCCAACGGCGACTCGTACGACACAGAAGCCGAGGACCCAGCAAGCGATACCGAGGCGGCGTTGAAGCACTGGGACGACATCTTCGACGGCATCGACTCTCTACCCATCGATACGCTCGAACCGGTCGCCCTTAGCACCATTGCCGCCACCGTCGCATCGCGCAGCCGCCAGCTTCATGATGCCTATCCGAAGCCGGTCATGAAGCTTCTTCCGTCCATCGTGGCCGACATCCCCGACCTTGGCATCCGGGCCACGCTCGATCTCTGCGGCGGCACCCTCACCGAGACCACAGATGAGCCGGAGATTCGAATCCACTCCGAGGCTCTCGACTTTGCCTTCAAGACGCCATTCGGTCTTCAGTCGGTTGGGGTGGGCGCCCGCTACATCAACCTCTGCCACGACGAGAAGTGGCGGCGCTACCGGATGCTGCTTTCGTTGAACAACGCTGGCATCTCCCTGCGCCCGTCGAAGATCTTGAACCGGGAGTTCGTGGGCACCATGGCACCCCGAGCCCGGGGAGCGGCCTCCCAGCTAATCTCTCAGCTCGACCTCATTCGCTAGGCCAATTGCACTTTCTTCGTCTGTCCGTGCGGTCGACGGCGCCGGGACCGATTATGTTTGGCGTTAGAAGCACCTGTCCCTGACAGCTCGACTGGAGAGTTTTAATGAGAGAAGCGGTATTCGTTTCATACGCCCGAACCGGACTGGCAAAGGCCGGCCGCGGCGGGTTCAACATGACCCCGA
>CALHBU010000010.1 GCA_937930655.1 uncultured Acidimicrobiales bacterium
ACACGTTCTCCGAATCGACGCCGGGCCTGAATCATGGCCTGAGCGTCGAGCAGGCCGATGTCATCCGCAGCCAACTCACCCAAGCCGGTGTCGCACTCGAACGACTCAACGCCACCGGCCGCGGCAGCGCCGGCAGCGAGCAACCGACGGTGGCGGGAGCTATCAGAGTCGAGTCGACCAATGCCGCACTGACACAACCGGTGGAAAACCACGGCCCAATCGTTTTGGACACCCAATTCGATGGGACGCTCACCGATCCCACAACCCAGTACCTCGCCACGTTGGGAGCTCTGTTGGCCGAACACCCGGAGGCTGACCTTGCGTTGGTTGGCTACGCATGGAGCGAGGACAATGCAGAGGCAAATCATGACGTCTCACATCATCTCCTCGATGAGGCGATGACTCACTTGCTCGCTGGCGGGGCCTCGCCCGGCCAGATCTCACTGGTTGGGCTTGGCGATATCGTCATCCCGTTGGCCTCTCGGGCAACCGAAGTCGAGGTGAGGACCGGTGTCGCTGCAGCCGTGGGGGTCGCCCTGGGCTCCATCGACTTGGATGCAACGGAGTTCAACCCGGGAACTGCGGTTCTCTCCGACACCGGTCGCACAACCTTGGACACCATCGTCGAGACCTTGCTGCTCGATCCCGCAGTTCGAGTTGAAATCGCAGTCCACACCTACGGCCAACCATCCAGTCAGGCCAACCACGACCTCAGTCAACAACAAGCTCAAGCCATCGTCGAGTATCTCACTACCGCAGGAGTCGCTCCGTCTCAGCTTGAACTGATGGGTCACGGCGATCCCCCGCACTTTGCGGCGCCAGACCGTTTCGGGGCCGTCACCTACACGGTGATCCGATGAGGTCTTTGAACGCACTGTCCGAGCTGGCGACGGTTGATCTGACGCAGCTCGACCAAGCTCAGCTGCACGACCGGGTCGAGAGCAAGGTCCTACTGCACGAGACCGATATCCCGGCCGCCCTTGGGCTTCTGGCCTCTGACTACTTCGTGCTCGACCACGACGGGGAGCGCTCCCAGCGGTACCGGACCGAGTACTTCGATAGCCCTCTGTTGGCGTCGTACCACGACCATCACAATCAAAAGGCCAATCGATTCAAGGCTCGATATCGGACCTATCTCAACTCTGACCTCACATATTTCGAGGTGAAACACAGTGTTGCCGGCCGCACGGTGAAGGTTCGGCGACGCACGGAAGCCCCACAGGGAAGACTCTGGCCCGAGGACATTTTGTTCTTCTACCAACAGACCGGTCGAGATGCTGAGGGTCTTCTGCCGTCGCTCACCGTGGAGTACGAACGAGTGTTGCTGGTGCGCGGTGACTACTCCGAACGGGTCACCATCGATGTAGATATCCGCTACTTCAGCGAGAGACGGGCAACACAGCATTCCGGTCTGGCAGTTTGTGAGTTCAAGCAGGAGACGCTCGACCGACGGTCGCCAGCCATTGTCGCTCTTCACCGTCGGCCTCAGAAGTTCTCGAAGTACTGCATGGGCCTTGCCTCGTGCCATCCCCTCCTCCGACGAAACCGTTTCAAGCAAGTGTTTCGTCGACTCGACGCGCTTGACGTGTCGGTGGAGAACCTGATCGTCCCAACCAACATGCCGGAGCTGACACAATGACATCCCTCGATCTGACGCCGATGATGGCGGTCGATCTCGTAGACGCTGGGCGTTTGCCCGAACTCTTCCTTGGCCTCACGTTCGACTTGTTGGTGATCTCCACGCTGGCGCTCTTGACCTACCGTCGCTCGCAGTCACGGGCCATCTACGTGTTCACGTTGGTCATCGTGAACATCGTCGTGTTCTTCGTCACCTACCTCATGTCGGCGGCTGCCGTCGGGGTCAATGTCGGGTTCGGACTCTTTGCGCTGTTTGGAATTCTCCGTTTCAGAACGGGGACGCTTCCCGTCGTCGAAATGACCTACCTCTTCGCCGGGATTGCGCTGGCGTCGTTCAACGCTCTGGCGTTCTCATCGCTCACAGTGGTCGAGGCGGTGATCGCCAATGCTGTAGTCCTGCTGGTGTTGGAACTCTTGGGCGGCGTCTGGTTGTCCCGTCAACCGCTGGTTCATGACATCACCTACGAGCGGGTAGAACTTGTTCATCCTGCTCGACGCCGTGAGCTGATCGCCGACCTGGAGATGCGAACGGGATTGGTGATCGTCGGGGTCGATGTTCACGAGATCAACTTTCTCAACGACACCGCCAAGATCTCTATTCGGGTGGATCCACGATCCTCAGATGACGTGTTGCAACACCAGCGGGCCGAACAGTACGAATCGTGAACAGGCTGGCCCAGCGAGCTCGCTCTTTCTCTCCGGCGAGTGGATCGATACCTTCACCCCCAATGACGATCGCGCACACCGCAGGGGCTTCACCCCAACGAACGAACAGATCGGCTCTGGCCCGCCACGTGGGTCAGTTCGTTCTGGCCGGCCTCCTAGCCTTGGTTGTCCTCACCGTGGCCAGCATCATCGCCAGCCGTAGAGCTGGAACCGATCAGGCAATTCGAGATGCCACCGATCGCACCGCCGCCCTCTCACGGACAGTGGTGGAAGAGCGGTTGACTCCAGAGCTCTTGGCTGGCGGTCCCGACGCTGTGCAGGCTCTCGAGTACCGCATGGGCCAGATCATCGAGACCGAATCGTTCGTCCACGTCCGGATCTGGAATGACGAGGGCCTGATTCTGTATTCCGACCAGGAGGGAGTGACTGGCTCTATGTCGGAGCTGAGCGAAGAAGCACTGGAAGCATTCGCAACAGGCGAGGTTGTGGCCGAAGTCAGCAATCTTGACGAAGAAGAGAACGTTCTTGAGCGTGATCAGGGAAGATTGTTGGAGGTGTACCAGCCGGTCACCGCACTGGATGGAACGCCGCTTCTCTTCGAGACCTACGACTCGTTTCGCAATGTCGATCAGAATGCCCGCCAGATCTGGTGGAGCTTCCTGCCCGCCGTCCTTGTGCCATTGGCTCTCCTTCAGCTGGTGCAGATTCCCTTCGCCTTTCGTTTAGCTCGAAAGGTTGAACGAGCGCAGGACGAACGGGCCGAGCTGCTGGAACGGGTGATCAGTACCAGCGACAACGAACGGCGTGGCATTGCCCACGATCTTCACGATGGAGCGGTTCAAGACCTGGCCGGAGTCGGCTATGCGCTCTCGGTAGTGAGCAACCGAGCGGCCGGGAACGATGATGATCGATCGGTCGAACTTCTGGCAGGGGTTCAAGTCGATGTTCGAAGATCTATCAAATCGCTGCGTTCCCTCTTCGTCGAGATCTATCCGCCAAACCTCCAGAGATCGGGCCTACAGGTTGCTCTCTCCGACCTCTTGGCGGCGATCGGTGGGCGCGGGATCGATGCGGTCCTTTCGTACCCCGATGGACTCGAATTGTCGGCTGAGACCAACCAGGTGCTCTACCGGGTGGCACAGGAAGCCACCAGAAACGTGGTCCGACATGCCAACGCATCCCGTCTCGATGTTGAAATCGGCGAGGTCCCAGGTGGAGTCACCTTGCGAGTGGTCGACGATGGGGTCGGATTCGATCTGGCCGAGCTGGGCAGCGGAAACGGCGGCCATTTCGGCCTCAGGATCATGCGTGATCTCGCCATCGAGTCCAACGGCGTGCTCGACGTCTACAGCGAGCCAGGTGCCGGCACCGATCTCAGATTGCAGCTCCCCACGTGATCCGTGTGCTGATAGTCGACGATCATCGAGTTGTGCGCCTCGGTCTCGAGGCGTTGCTGGACGAGACAGACGACCTCGAACTGGTGGGGTGGGCCGGCGATGGCGAGGAGGCCGTCCGGTTGGCCGCCGCGCTGAAACCAGATGTGGTGCTTATGGATCTCAATATGCCAACGACGGACGGCGTCGAGGCCACTCGCCAGATTGTGTCCAACAATGCTGGGGTGAACATCGTGGTGCTCACCAGCTTCTCCGACCGAGAACGAGTGCTGGCAGCAATCGATGCTGGCGCGATCGGCTACCAACTCAAAGATGCGGACACCCGCACGCTGCTCGAAAGCATTCGGAACGCGGCCGATGGACACTCTCCTCTCGATCCACGGGTCGCAACCGAGGTCCTGGCTTCCCGAGCCCGGGGTTCGCAGGACGTCACGCAACTTACCGACAGGGAAGAGGACGTTCTCCGTTTGGTTGGTGACGGCCTCCTGAACAAACAGATCGCCCGGCAACTGGGGATCTCCGAGTCGACGGTCAAGAGCCATCTCACCAGAGTCTTTCAAACCATCGGCGTGCAAGATCGCACGCAAGCTGCTCTCTGGTACCAGCGACGGCTACAAGGCTGAACGATCCAACGTCACCTCGATCGGTGGATCACCGTAGGGCGATGCCTGGACAACTGTCGGCCCCGGTCGCAGCCCAGCATCTTCCCGGTATTGCTCAAGGAGCTCCTGTTCGGCTCCCGTATTGCCCCGGTCAGCCTCGAGCAAGAGACCGGCCACACCGTCAAGCCACTCAGCGTCGCTGGCTACCACCGGTTCGCCGGGCTCACCGATACGGCCCCACCCATCCCAGAGCAGTAGCTCATCGCCGAAGCGATGCGCCACCTCATAGATGACCTCATCGAAGACAAAGCGCTCGCCCCGGAACACCGGCATGGTCGGATCCACGCCATACGTTTCGGGGTCTAGTTCTCCCAGGCGATAGCTGGCCCAGACCTGAGCCGCCGTAACGAACCCATTGCCGTCGACCGAGCAGTGACCAATGTCGAGCGGGCTGGGGAACGATTCCGAGGGAGTTTCTATCTCGGAGTCGAAACGCCGCCACCGACCGTCGATCCACGCCTCCACGATCACGTGGTCATGGTGCCAGCCATCGATGAAGTAGCCGGCAAAACCGACTCTCGAGCGGGCGGGGATGCCATGGGAGCGCAGAACACCGATGCAGAAGAGCGTGTGATCTCGGCAGCACCCCTGAACTCGTTCGGTGACCGAGCGAGGCTGCGCCAACGGGAGGGGATGCCGGTTCTGGTCGAGGGAAAGCGTGCTCTCGAGCCAACGGGCGTTGATGTCGTCCCGAGTCTCGTCGGGAAGCACGTGGCCCGAGGCCCGGTAGTGAACGATCAGGTTTCTGGCGACGGCCGACACCGCCGCCGGATCGGGCTCGACGTGCTCGACGAGCGGAGCAAAGCGTCCGGGGTCGGAGTAGCGGGTGTGGGTGGCATGGTCGATAGCTGAGTCGGTCACACCACCATCAAAACACCTGACACCATGGGAGGGTCAAGACCCTTCTGCTGTCGTACGGCCTGTTTCAGGCTGCCTGGAACTCGGAGGCTTCTTCGGTTCGCTGCCGTTGCGAAGATCCGGCTCCAGAGCGAGCGACCGCATGTTCGTTGCCGAAACCGAAGAGTCCGGTCCAAAAACCGACGCCCTGACCAACATGCATGGTGACGAAGGCGACCGGAACGAGACAGCGCTCCAAGATCGTCAGCGGCCGAGCCTTGGGATCGGGCTGAACGGCAGTACTCGCACCACCAAGCAGCACACACAAGTACGAAATGGCGGTCAGCGCCCTGAGACGCGAAACTGCGGCGGCGACCTGCGCTGGCCACAGCGGCGAGGGCGCAGCGAGCAGCACCAAGCCAGCCACGAATGCTGCAGGCAGCAAATGTCGTGGGCGGATCGACTCCGGGTGAAGCCGACAGACAACTGACTTGCCCCGTCCGTAACGTCGATACTGCCGAAACAGGTCCGGAATCGATTGGCGGCAGTGCCAGTGGATGACGATTTCAGGATCGAACAGCAGCGGTCTGCCGCTCAGGCCAATTCGATGATCGAACTCGAAATCCTGGTTGGTGAGCACCGCCTCGTCCCAACCACCCAGTTCCCTCGCCAGTTCGACGGGATAGGCCCCGAAGGGAAGGTGCTCGACTTCTTTGAGATGATCACCATGGTGATACGTCGAGTTGCCGACTCCGACGGGCGATGCCATCGCAGCTGCGATGGCCCGGCCAGTCCTCGTTCGTCCTACCCCAATTTTCAGCCCCCCGACGCTACCGAACGTGTCCTTTTGAAGATGACCGACAACGCGTTCGACGTAGTCAGATGGAATCACGCAATGGGCGTCTATGCGCACGAACCACCGACCCTTGGCCACCGCCAGTGCACGATTGAGACCGGGTGAGACGATCTGATCGGGGTTCGAAACCACGGCCATACGCTGGTCGAATCTTGCCCGGCGCTCCACCAATTCCACCGTTCGATCGTCGGAGAGCCCATCGACGACCAGAATTTCTAGATTCTCGTACGTCTGGGCCTGGACAGAGTCGAGGACCGCATCAATGAAGTGCTCTTCGTTGCGACAGGGAATTACCACCGTCACCAGCGCATCAACGTGTTGTTCTTGACCATCAGCGCTGGAGGACCCGCAGAGCCGTAGGCGAGGTGACATGGCCGGGTCGTCTTCGCTAGCCGCTACCTCCACCTGAGCGTTTAGAGCCGCGGGGCGCACAAGAATCGGACGTGGCTGAGGTCGCCCGAGATGAACCCGATAGACCTCCTCAGCGCCGATGGCGCGAAGCACCGATTCGGTGAGTTCGACCCTCCGACGGGAGCCTTTGCCAGCAGTGCACAGGATGCTGATCCCTACATACTCGACCAAACGGGCGGCCAGCGGATTGTCGAGAACCGATGGAAGCTCCAGGATGACCAGATCGAAACCTTCTTCTAGGTCCTCGATAAGGCGAGCCAAGTCCTCGTGTTCATCCAAAAGGCCGTTGACAGGATCAATTGGACCGGGGGCCAGATACGTGAAGTCGCCGTTTGGTGTTTCGACGGTCACCGCTGCGTCAGCCAGAGTTTCCTTTCCGCCAAGCACTGAACGGACCCCCGTACTCACTTCTTCTGCAGCTAGTCCAGCGATCGGCTCGATGTGGGCTGAGACTAGGATTACCTTCTTGCCGAACGAGGTCGCCGCCATGGCCAATCCGGCCGCAACATGGCCGGCGCCTGCACCAGCCAGATTGTTCGATACGGCGATGACGGTGTGTTCCAAGGCTTCGGAATCGGCCAGTACGGCGCGAAACGACTTTGCTAGAGACTCATGGCGAAGCCGCCATGCGGCGTTAGCCGCTCCCTCAGGTCGTTGTGTGGTCAGGAGAATGGGAGAACCATCTGTCTTCATTCCAAGGTCAAACATCCGTCTCATGCGAACTCCCCCAGTCGAAACGACCGGACGA
>CALHBU010000011.1 GCA_937930655.1 uncultured Acidimicrobiales bacterium
CGACCCAGGCCAGGCCCTCGAACGGGTGGCCCATGGCAGCGCCGGTCACGCCGGTGTCGACCACCTCGCCGTTCCATTCAACCGCCGCTTCACAAGACGCAAGATCGATGTCTGACCAGCCGGTGATGGGGTCTCCCAAGATCGCCCCCTCGCTCAGACACCGGTCGGCCACCAGACCGACCGCTCCCACTGCGCCAAGGTCGGCGCCTCGGGGATCGATCAACTCAAAGGAGGTCATGACCTCGCTGACAAACTGGCCAATGGTCTCTCGGGTATACGGCAAGTCGATAGCTGGCACGTCGACGCCGAGACGTACCGTCACCTCGAACTCGATAGCCGGTGAATGGAAGTCGGCACGAGACAACACACAGCCCGATGCCCGGATTTGGCCAGCGTGCAGCAGACCGCCGAGAGGCTCGGTGAGTCCCATGGCTTCCTGCATTGGCGCCGCGGTGACAGCGACCTTGAAGCCGCCAAGTTGGCCCCGCTCGGCGGCAAGACCGTCGAGCACACCGTCCTGCACCGCATAGGCGTCGGCGAGGGATGGCGGCTGGGACCAGGGGGCGGTGTAGTCACGGCCCTGCTGATTGTCGGCGACGAACTGTGAAACCCACTGCGAAACAGACATGACCGAAACGTACTCCCTCACTCACCACAGCACCCAGGCTGGCTAGGAGTGGCACCCCCGACCGCGATGCGGCGAAACTCCGAGGGTGGACTTTTCACCAACAGAACTGACGCCAGCCGAGCTGGAGCTTCAAGCCGAGGTTCGAGACTTCCTTGACGCTGAGCTCCCGAGAGGTTCCTACGAACCAGCGCTCGGCATGGGAGCTCCGAACGACAAGGAGTTCTCCAAGAAGATGGCGGCCAAGGGCTGGCTGGGAATGGCCCTCCCCAAGCAGTACGGCGGCCACGACCGCTCGGCCGTCGACCGCTTCATCGTGGTCGAAGAACTACTCCGCTCTGGCGCACCGATCGGCTACCACTGGGTGGCCGACCGACAGACCGGCTCGGTCATCAACCGCTTCGGCACCGAAGAACAACGGGAACGCTTTCTCCCGATGATCTGCCGGGGCGAGATCGGCTTTTCCATCGGCATGAGCGAGCCCGACAGCGGCAGCGACTTGGCGTCGGTCTCGATGCGAGCCGAGCGGGGCGCCAACGGCTGGATCATGAACGGCTCGAAGATCTGGACATCCAGCGCCCACGAGAACGACTTCTTCGTCTGCCTCTGCCGCACGTCCCCGATCGAAGACGGCAACAAGCATCAGGGCCTCAGCCAGATGTTGGTCGACCTGAAGTCTCCAGGCCTCGAGATCAACGGCATTCCTTTCCTCGACGGCAGCCCCGGCTTCAACGAGGTGGTCATGACCGATGTGTTCGTTCCCGACGAGCTGGTGTTGGGCGAGGTCGGCATGGGTTGGGCCCAGAACACCAGCGAACTGGCCTACGAACGAGGTGGCCCCGACCGGTGGTTGAGCACCTTCGGCGTGCTGGAGCAGTTCCTTGCCATGCATGAAGGAACGCAACTCGGCGATCGAGCAGTCGAAATGCTCGGCGGGTCTATCGCCCGCTACTGGGGACTGCGCAACCTGTCTCTCACGGTGGCCCGCATGATCGACCAGGGCGGCGCCCCATCGGTCGAATCAGCGTTGGTCAAAGAAATGGGAACCCGATTCGAACAGGACACCTTGTTGAAACTCACCGAACTTGTCGATCTCGAACCATCACCAGAGTCGGCCTCGATGTTCGAGCGGATGTTCACTGCCGCCACCCTGACCGGCCCGTCATTCACCATCCGTGGAGGCACCATCGAAATACTCCGATCGGTTGCGGCGAAAGGACTCCGAGCATGACATCCACCACCATTGCCCCCATTTCCGAACCAGACGTGAGCGTCGACGACCTCCTCTCCGACGCGGCCGGCAAGCTCTTCTTCGACATCTCGGACTTCGATACCGTCCAAGCGGCCGAAGACGAGGGTTGGGCCCCCACCGTGTGGAATGCGGTGGCTGAGGCTGGCTTTGCCTGGATCGGGCTTCCTGAAGAAGCTGGAGGTTCCGGTGGAACCCTGGCCGACGCCTGTGAGGTGCTGCGGATTGCGGGCGCCCACTCTGCGCCCATCCCCCTTGCCGAGACCGGCATCCTGGGCGGCTGGTTGCTCGCCTCCGCCGGGCTTGCCCTGCCAGAGGGCCCGGTCACGGTCTCTGCCGGCCGACCGGACGACACCCTCACCATCGCCCACAATGCCGATGGCAGCGCCACGCTGAACGGCAGCCTCCACCGCATTCCGTGGGCAGCCAAGGCCGACATCCTGGCTCTCCTTGACAACGGTCGGGTGCTGGCGGTCCCCGGCGATTCGTACACCGTCGAACACCTGACCAACATGGCGGGAGAACCTCGGGAAACGGTGACGTTCGACAACGTCACGGTGACCGCCGGCGGCATCGGTGATGCTGGCGATGGTGTAACCCCCGAATCGCTACGAGCCCGTGGAGCGCTTAGCCGGGTCATGCTCATGGCCGGCGCTCTCGAAGCCATGATGGCTCTCACCATCGATTACACCGAGACTCGCCAGCAGTTCGGGCGCCCCATCGGTCGCTTCCAGGCGGTTGCCCAGCATCTGGTCTGGAGCGCCCAGGATGCCGCCATTACCAAGATGGCGGCCCAACTGGCAGCCCGTCAGGCCGCCCGGGGCGATGGTCGATTCGAGATCGCCGCTGCCCGCTCGTTGGCCGACGAATGCGCCAGTGCCGCGACCCGGCAGTGCCATCAGGCCCACGGGGCCATGGGTATGACCCAGGAGTACGCCCTGCATCATCTGTCTCGTCGGCTGTGGTCGTGGCGGTCGGAGTGGGCCAGCCCTGGCGAGTGGAGCCAGGTGGTTGGTCGATATGCCGAGCAGGTCGGCGCGGCCAACATCTACCCGTTGATCACTGGCGGCAGCGCCGTCCTCGATTGACAACCGGGCTCGGCTGACGAGGAAGTGAGTCGCTGACGTGGTGAACTGTCCGCCTTAACAAAGAAAGAAGGTTTCCCCCATGGATCCCATTTCCGCATGCAAAGAGGCGTGTGCCTCGTTCCAGGCCGCACTCGAACAGCTCGACGATTCCCAGCTGAGCGCCCAGACGCCAAACGCCGACTTCGATATCCGAGCGCTGGCCGGTCACGCCATCGGTGGTGCCAACATGTTCGCCGGCATGCTCGGGGGCACCCCGGCCGCCGAGATGAGCGAAGGTGCTTCTGTGGCCGAGTTGGCCGCAACCTTCCAGGCCGCAGGCCAGCAGCTGGCAGCAGCCGCTCAAGCTGAAGGGGCACTGGAGCAGACCGTGAAGATGGGGCCGATGGAGCTTCCGGGCGCAGCCGCTGTCTCGCTGATGGCCGCCGACCATGCCATCCACGCCTGGGATATCGCCAAGGCGGTTGGGATCGAAGCCCCGGTCTCCGAAGAACTGGCTCAGTTCACCCTCCAGTCCTGGCAGCAGATGATTGCCCCGCAGATGCGCGACGGCAAGCAGTTCGGTGACGAACTCCAGGCTCCGGACGGTGCCTCAACCATCGAGCAGGCAGCGGCCTTCACCGGCCGCCAGGTCTAGAAACACCGATCTAAACAAGCACTGCCTTCACATCAATACAACTGCTTGTTGAATCAGCTACGGTCAGAGGATCCTGACAGGGCGAATCTGCACTCAGGATCCGTAGGAAGGAACCCCTCCGCCACCTTCCTGCGGTCGCAACGATCGACGGACCCGGGCCGCCACCACGTACCGGGTCCGTCGGTCGGACCGCAGCGGTCGAGACGTCCTTTCGAAGAGCGGGCTGCGGCTGAGTAGTGTCCAGCCATGCGCCCTCTTGACGGCATTCGTGTTCTTGATCTGACTCGGGTGGTGGCCGGGCCAATGTGCACCAGGATTCTGGCTGATCAGGGCGCCGAGGTTCTCAAGGTCGAGCCCCCCGAGGGCGACCTGAGCCGCACCTTTCCCCCGATCCCCGACACCGAGGTCACCCCGTACTTCGCCCAACAGAACGCGGGAAAGCGCTTCTGTTCCATCAACCTGGCAGCACCGGGCGCCCCCGACCTGCTCCTCGACCTCATCGCCCAATGCGACGTGGTGGTGGAGAACTTCCGACCCGGGGTGATGGCCAAGTATGGGCTGGGCCCCGACGAACTCTGCGAGCGCTTTCCTTCGCTCGTTTATTGCTCGATCACCGGGTTCGGCCAGACCGGGCCATGGGCCAAGCGCCGGGCCTATGCCCCAATCGGCCACCTGGAGTCCGGCTTGCTCTACCACGATGAGTTCAAGGTCGGCCGACCAGCGGCCCAACCGGCCGTGGTGCTGGGCGATGCGGTCACCGCCATGATGGCTGCCAGCTCCATCAACGCCCTCCTGGTCCAAGCCGCTCGCACCGACAAGGGCGGACATCTCGATGTCTGCATGGTCGAGAGCCTGGTCTACATGCAGGAGTGGGTTTCGACGGAGTTGAGCGGTGGATGGGAAGGGATCAACAACGGAGCATGTAACGAGTCACCGATCCTCCGCTTGCCTGATGGCCAGGTCTGGGGCATGGCGGGCAGCCCGCTGGCGTGGATCGATCATCTGGCCTCGGTGATGGGCCGACCCGACCTTCTCACCGATCCTCGTTTCGAAGAGCCGGCGACCCGGATGGAAAACTACGACGATCTGGTCACGATCATCGTCGAATGGGCCGCCAGCTTCGCCAGCTTCGATGCCTTCCGCGTCGAGCTCGAAGCTGGCTCACCCTTTACCGCCGCCGAACTTCGCTCAATCAATGATCTGGCCGAGACCGACTGGGCCATCGACCGGGGCCTGATGGCAGCCACCGACGTTGGTGTCGACGTTCCAGCTCGCCCTGCCAAGGGCGCCGGCATCGGCACTACCGGTCACGTTGCAGCGAGAGGGGCCGACAACCACATCGTCCTTTCGGACATTCTCGGATTGGATGCGGCTGCTATCGCCGGGCTGGAATCCGCCGGGGTCCTGAGCTCACAAGCCTGAAGCGGCTTCTAGTTCCCCAGGGCGCCGAGAATGCCACCCGAGGTGCTGGCGCCGGTCTGCGCCCCGAACATCGAACCCTCCGAGGGTTGAATCAACACAAAGCCCTCGCCGGAGAAGCCGAGCTGGAACGTTTCGCCGGTTCCGCCCCGGACCATGGACATCATGCCGCCGGTGTCGGTCTTGATATTCATGGTGACACCGCCTGACCACATGACAGCGGCGTTGGGATCGGCGAAGGTCGAGGTGCCAGCAACATCGAGCATGACCGGTTCGCCGTCGGTCACGACCGCCACGAACCCGGTGCCCTGGAGAAATACGTTGTGGAGACCTCCGGCCACGGCCCCGGCCACTCCGGAGCCGACTCGCTTGATGTCCCAGCTGATGGACGAGCTGAAGGCCAGGATGTTGGTTCCGTTGACGCTTACCGAGTCGTTCTCGAGGTACATGATCTGGACGTCCATGCCCTGATTGGCAAGGAACACCTCACCGGTACCGTTGATCTCCATAAAGTTGGCCGTCTCGCTCGACATGGCTTTCTTGAGCATCTTGCCCATGCCGCCCGAGCCCTTGTTGGTGAAGTTGGCGTCACCCTGGTACGCCACCATCGAACCGGCCTGGGCTTGCACCGGCCCCTGAGCGAGGCTGATCCGGAGAAGCTTCTTGTTCTGGTGTTCGAACTGGGCTTGGGCCTGGCCGATCTCTTGGAACTTGTTGAGATGACTGTGTACGACCATGTGGACCCTCCGTCCATCGGGGTAGCAGCCAGCCGATCGGCTCGCCGAAGTGGAAACCGTAGCCCGATGGCCTAATCAGACGGCGACATAGGTCAGGTAGGCCGCTACCGCTGCCGCCCCGGCCGCTCCCAGGAAGGCCAGCTTTATGGCGAACTTCAGCACCTTGAACATCACATAGAGCGTGATGAACCCAACGACGACAGCGACAACCAGGGAATCCACCACCCCAGTTTGGTGCATGGAGAATCATTGTGGGCTTCACAGGGACCCGACCGGCCCACTCGCTGATGGACGTACCGGTGGGTCATGATGCAGCGGTGCCCGATATCGATGCCAACCTGGACGCAATCTCCACCCACGAGCCGGCGGTCCGAGCCTGGGTCTGCCGCCACGACAACGAGACCATCCGGCAAGCCGTCTCCGAGGCCGAGCTGGCGGCCCCCGGTCCTCTGGCCGGCTGGACCCTGGGGGTCAAGGACGTCATCGACACCATCGATCTTCCGACCGAACGAGGTTCGGCCATCTATCCCGGACGCCGGACCGTAAACGACGCACCCTGCGTGGCGCTGGCCAAGCAGGCGGGGGCGGTGGTCGTTGGCAAGGCTGCGACCACCGAGTTCGCTCTGTTCACCCCCACCGTCACCACTAATCCCCACAACCCGGACCACACACCGGGCGGCTCATCCAGTGGCTCGGCCGCAGCGGTAGCAGCCGGCATGGTGCGGACCGCGTTTGGGACCCAGACCGTCGGTTCGGTTATTCGTCCCGCCGCCTTCTGCGGGGTCGTTGGTTTCAAGCCGACCCATCAGCTCATCCCGCTCACCGGGGTAGCCACCTTGGCGCAATCCCTCGACACTCTCGGCTGGTTCACCAAAACTGTCGATGACGCGGTGCAGGTTCATCGAGCCCTGGCCGGCCCCGGCTCGGCAACAGCGCCTGACCGGCCGCTCAAGCTCGGTCTCTACCGGTCGGCCCAGTGGGAGGCGGCACAACCGGAGATGGATGGCGTGCTCACAAGAGCAGCCGAGGCGGTGAGGGACAGTGGCATGACAATCGAAGATGTCGAGCCTCTTGCTCACCTCGACGGTGTGTTCGATGCCGCCCACGTGATCCTGCAGTTCGAGATGGCACGGGTGTTCGAGTGGGAGCGACGCCACTACTGGGAAAAGATCAGCCCCCTGGTGCAGAAAATGCTCACCAGGAGCGACTCTGTTACCTCGGCCCACTACGGCGAGGCTCAGACAACAGTGCAATCGGCAAGAGCAGCCCACGATCAATGGATGATCGACCAGGGTTTCGATGCCCTTCTCACCCCGTCGTCACCAGGTGAAGCTCCCCCCTTGGCCACCACCGGCGACTCGGTCTTCAACCGAACCTGGAGCGCCCTCGGTGTGCCCTGCCTTCATCAACCGATGGAACTGGGTGAACATGAGCTCCCACTCGGAGTGCAGCTCACCGGTCGCCGTTGGGCCGACGACGAGTTGCTCGGTGTGGGCCTGGCCCTTGAAGGCGCGCTTTGCCCTAACGGAATTCCAACACCATGAACGACATCCAGGCCGCTCCCCCACTTTCCGGCATCCGGGTGCTGGATGTGTCCAGCGTGCTGTCGGGCCCCATGGCGGCCCAGCTGCTGGCCGATCTGGGTGCCGACGTCATCAAGGTCGAGAATCCGCTCGCTCCCGACTTCACCCGAGGCACCGGTAACGGGCGGGGCGGTATGACCGCCTACTTCTACAACGTCAACCGGGGAAAGCGATCGCTGGCCATCGATGGCCGACACCCCGAAGGGCAGACTGTGCTCCGCCAACTGGCCGATCGAGCCGACGTCCTCATCCAGAACATGCGACCAGGCAAGGCGGCCAAGGTCGGCCTCGATCCTGATGAGTGCATGGCTCGCAATCCGTCCCTCGTCTACGCCAGCATCAGCGGCTACGGATCAACCGGTCCATCAGCCGACGAACCGGTCTACGACTACGTCATCCAGGCCGTAGGCGGCAGCGTGGATCTCCAGCGCGACCCCGGCACCGGTCGGGCCGAACTGGCCCGACACTTCCCGGCCGACAAGATCACCTCTCATGCCTGTGTCGAGGCTGTCCTAGCTGCGTTGTTCGCCAGGGAACGGAATGCTGACCGTCGGGGTCAACACGTCGAGATCAGCATGCATGAAGCCAACCTGGCGTTCTTCTGGCCTGACGGCATGATGCAGCACACCCTGGTGGGCCAACCGACCGAAGAGCGGTTCCATCCCGGCGAGTACTACCGGGTCTATCCGACCTCCGACGGCGACATCGTGCTCATGCCGTTGATGGGCCCGTTCGCCGGTATCTGCAATGCGGTAGGCCACCCCGAGTGGATCGACGATCAACGTTGGCCTGACGGCCTCGGCGGCGACATGCACCTGTTCCAGGACCTCTTGAGCGAAGCCATCGCCGAGCTCTCAACCGACCAAGCACTGGCCGCCTTCGCCGCCCAAGACGTACCGGCCGGAGCGGTTGTGCCTCTCGCCGACGTACACGCCCATCCCCAGGCGGTGGCTCGGGGCAGCATTGTCGAACACGATGCGCCTCATATCGGCCCGGTCCGTATTCCTCGACCGCCTTGGCAGATGGCTGCCAGCCCCGCGGTCGAGCATGGGGATGCGCCGGTGTTGGGCGAGCACACCACCGAGATTCTCGGCGAGCTGGGCCTCGATCAGGGGGCCATCCAGGCGCTTCGACTAGCCGGGGTAGTGACTGGTTGATCGATTGCTGGCCTACTTGGGCCAGTAGCCATACTGAGACACGAACTCCGGGCTTCCAGCAATGAACCGCACAACCAGGTGCCGAGCCAGTCCTTCGTTCTGGATGCGGTCAAGCCAGTAGTCGAACCCGCTCTGGTCGTACTCTCGGCCAAGGGCATTCATATAAATGATCTTGAGGAAGACCTCGTCGCTTACCTGACCGTAGGTGGCGTTGAACTCCGGCGAGCTGGCGAAGAAGCCGGTGATTTGGTCGAAGCTGACGCCGCCCCGACGCTGCTGAAGCCAGTATTTGGCTCCACCGACCTCAGGCTCCCGGTCGAAGAACGCCCGATACAGACGGAGGACCTCGGCATCACCCTCGTTGTAGTCGCAGGCAGTCAACAGCTGGATGAAAGCCTGAGCTTCCGCCAACGGCCGACAGGGTGGAGCCACGCTATTGACCACCAGATACACCATGTTGTTTCGCTTCGACATCACGTACAGCTCGCCGTCAGGACCCTGGCCGAACCGCACATCGACTCGGGTAGGCCGGTAGCTGTCGGCATCGTTGAAGACATCGAGCAACGACGTTCGGGCCACCGGCGGAGTCGTCGGATCAAGATCGTGGTCGAAGAGAATGTTGCCGGCCTCGTAGACCACCGCCTGGGTCAGATCGCCGGGGGCATCCTGACCAGGGTCACGAGGATTCAGTCGGACGACCGCCGCGCCCAAGTCATCAAGCGAGGAGTGAAACAACCGGCCCGACGTTGGGAAGTCGGCGTAGAAGTACCAGCCGTCGAGATCGGAACCGTTGGTCACTCCGTAGCCACCAGCCACTGCTTCGGAGGTCTCGGTAGCTCCCACCGAACCTTGATGGCCGTACTGGGTGGCCGGATAGGTCAGGCCCAGTGATGCCTCGTTGGCCGGCAGTGGTGAAACTCCCGAGATCAGACCGGCCGCGTTGTGCACGAAGGTGCCTTCACGAAGCGGCCAGCCATAGTTGGCGCCGGCCTCCACCAGGTTGATCTCCTCTGCGTTGTCTCGGCCCGGTTCGGCCACCAGCAGTCCGGCTCCTCCCCCCAGGGTGCCGCCCGGCATGGGGGCAAACGCGAGGTGGTGAGGGTTCCGGTGACCGAGAGAGAAGACTTCGTCGAGCATGCTGGCATCCCCAACAAAAGGATTGTCTGCTGGCACCGCGTAGGGCTTGGTGCCATAGGCCAAGGGATCGATCCGAAGAATCTTGCCCAAGCCGTCCGACTCCATCCCGGTTCCGCTTACCGACGAGAAGAGGCTGCCGTCGCCGTGGGCGATGTACAGGAGCCCATAGTCAGGGTTCCCAGGAGTGGCATGAGGGTTGAAGCTGACCTGCTTGATGGCGTGGTCATAGGACCACAATCCAACCCGCAGCACTTCCCGATAGGACAGTGGGTCGACGACCCCAGTGGTGAGGGACGCCGTGAATTCGACAACCACGCTGTCGGCCTCGACGTTCTTGCCGGGATCGCTGAGGTACTGGTGACCGGCAGGGTTGGCGGGCTTGGTCTCCATGAGCGAGACGTAGAGAAGACCGTTCCTGGCAAACTCCGGATGGAAGGCCACCGCCCGCACGCCACCGTGGAACAGGTTCGACCGATCGAGGGAGCGGTCGGTGGCCGCTTCGATTGCGGCGGCCACGTCGAGGTAGAGCTCGACGCCGGCCATCGAGGGGTCGGCGGGATCGCCTGTCAGTTCATAAATCAGGCCATCGCGGTCCTCGACAACGAAGAGTCGGTCTCCCTGCACTGCCATCGAGTTGAGTCGGGGCGGGGTGCCGAATGAGTTGTTCGGCACCTGGGCGAACGGGCGAAGCTCGATGGCCGACGGGCTGGGTTCAGTTCCGGCTGCTACCGACTCGGCGGCGGAGGCCTGGGTAGCGGGGAAAACAGCAGACAGGAGCAGGACTGTGCCCGCGACTACTCGTTTGAATGCTGCTTGTTTCGACACTGCCATCTCCGCCCTCGCCAACTACTCGGTGCGACCGCACACTACCGGGCACACTCGGATTCCGATTCGCCACCTGGGCCTGATCACGATCATGCTGCTACCGGCCGCCTCCGGTCGATGAGAGGAACAGACAGAATCGTGAACGCTCTAGACATCGGCGTACTTTTCAATACCGATCGAATGACCGGTCCAGAGTTCGTCGACTACGCAAAACGGCTCGAGACCGCCGGCATCGAATCTGTGTGGCTGGCCGAGCTCTTCGGACGCGAGCCCTTCGCGGCAGCCGGCAACCTGCTCGCCAACACCACAACCCTTCGGGTCGGAACAGCGATCGCCAACATCTATGCCCGGGACGCCGTTGCCGCCGCCGCAGCGTCAGCAACACTGGCCGAAAGCAGCGGCAATCGGTTCGAGCTTGGCCTCGGTGTCTCCAACGCCGGCCTCAACCAATCCCGCGGCCACCAGTGGACCAGTCCGGTTCCGAGGCTGGAGGCCTACCTACAGGCCATTCATGCCACCAAGCTCACCATGCCCGACCACCAGTACCCCATTCATGTCGCCGCCCACGGGCCGAAGATGTTGGAGGCGGCGGGGGCCAACGCCGACGGTGTGTTCACCTACCTGATGAACCCCGAGCACACAGCTCGCACGGCTGATGCTCTGCCGGACGGACGCCGGCTCACGCCGATGATGATGTGCCTGCTGTGCGAAGACCCAGATGCGGCCCGACGGCTGGTGCGCAAGGCCATCGGTTACTACACCGGGCTGGACTACTACCACCGGGCGTGGCGGACCCTGGGGTTCGACGACAGCGACTTCGCCAACAACGGCAGCGACCGTCTCGTAGACGCCATCGTGGCCTGGGGGTCCATCGACGACATTCAGGCCAGGCTGGCCGAGCAACGCAATGCCGGCGCCACCCGCATGGTGATCATCCCGCTAAACGCGGCCGGCGGCGGCAAACCGGATTGGGACCTGCTGGAGCAGCTCGGAAGCTGACGGCGATCAGGCCAGAAGGCTGAGGTCGCCGACCGTGCCATTGGCCCAGTCGTGCTGACCGGCAATAGCCCAGATGGCGGCGCCAACCTCGGTCGGGTCAGCCAGCGCACCGTCGGCATGCATGCCCTGGAATCGTTCGACGTTGGGAAAGGCCTTCTCGTCGCTCGACCGAATCTCGGCCTGCATCTCGGTAGCCACCACGCCGGGGCTTATCGAAAGCGCCCGCACCAGATCGTTCCGCTCGGCTTGCTCAACCCCGAGCGATCGGACCCACATATCGACTGCCGCTTTGGAGGCGCAGTAGCTGGTCCAGCCGGGGTACGGGCTCTTGCCCGCCCCTGACGACAACTGCACGAGGACCGTCGGGGTCCCGACTCGGTGGGCGGTACGCACCACCGCGTCGCCGATTACCTGGGGGGCTGCTGAGTTGAGAAGGACGTTGCTGGTGTAACCGGCCGCATCGACCTCACCAGCAAAGCCAATGGGGGTGAGGGTCGCAGCGTTGTGAACAACGGTGATCTTCTCGGGCTCGGTGTCGTCGACCAGCCCGTCCAGCCAGTCGGCAAACAGCGGCCAGGCCGCCGGGTCACCAAGATCAGCGGTGAGCTGCAGCTGGTGCTCGCTCGTGGATCGGTTGCAGGCAGCAACAGTGGCTCCCGCTGCGTCCGCAGCAGCGGCGATGCCAGCGCCGATTCCCCGGGATGCTCCAGTAATGACAACAAGGTGGGTCACGAACCGGAGCGTACTGGCTGGGCGGCCCGGGCTAGATTCCCACGATGACTAGTCAGCAGCGATCCGGAGGCTGTCTGTGTGGCGCCATCGAGTTTTGGGTCGACGGCCAGTTGCGGCCAGTGCTGCATTGCCACTGCGAGCACTGTCGGCGGTTCACCGGGAACTTCGTCGCAGCCACCGGTTGCCCAACCGCCAACCTCCGCGTGACCAACGAGTCGATGGTTCGCTGGCATCAGCTCGAACACTCCCGCTACGGCTTCTGCAGCCGCTGCGGATCGTCGTTGTTCTGGCTAGCGGCCGACAGTCCGGATCACACCAGCATCATGGCTGGCTCGCTCGACGAAGCAGATGGACTCGAATTGCATGCCATCTGGTTCTCGTCAGAGGCGCAGTCCCACAACCTTCTCGATCCGTCGGTCGACCACTTCACCGGCAACGGCCCGTCCTAGTCTGGACGGGATGGCCGATCTCATTTCTCAGACATTCCCGCTCGGTCCCCAATGGCCGACCATCGACCCCTTTCTGTTCGTCGCCCACCACAACGATGCCTATCCAGCCGGCACCGAGGCGCTCGGACCCGATGCTTCGCTGGTCGGACGCCAGCTCGGTCAGGACTTCTCCGGTACCGACGGTTGGAGCATGTATCACGGCCAGATCGTCCCGGGCTTTCCTCAACACCCTCACCGTGGATTCGAGACGGTCACCCATGTTCGACGGGGCGTCATCGACCATGCTGATTCGCTGGGGGCGACGGCCCGCTTTGGCCACGGTGACACTCAGTGGATGACGGCCGGCGCCGGGGTGCAGCACGCCGAAATGTTCCCGCTGCTCGACCGGGACAGTCCGAACCCCCTCGAGTTATTCCAGATCTGGCTCAACCTGCCGGCCGCCGACAAGATGGTCGAGCCATACTTCACCATGCTCTGGGAGCACAACACACCGAAGGTGGTGACAAAGGACGCCGACGGCCGGCGTTGTGAGATCACCGTGATTGCCGGCCAGCTTGGCGAGGAGCTACCGGCCGCTCCCCCGCCCGATTCTTGGGCGTCGAAGCCCGAGGCCGACCTTGCCATCTGGCATCTCTCGTTCGACCGATCAGCCCAGTGGACCCTTCCGGCGGCATCGGGGCCTGACACTCAACGCGTTCTGTATGTCTTTGCCGGATCGAGTCTGAGCATCGGCGGCACCAGCATCGACGCCGGCACCGGCGCCCTCATCGACGCGCAGCAGGAGGTTGCTCTTCACGCCGGCGAGGGAGGCGTCGACTGCATGCTGTTGCAAGGGCGACCGATCAACGAACCAGTCGCTCAACATGGTCCGTTCGTCATGAACACCAACGAAGAAATCCAGCAAGCCTTCGATGACTACCAGCGCACCCAGTTCGGCGGCTGGCCGTGGCCTGACACCGCTCCCAACCATGGCCCCGATCAAGGTCGGTTCGCCCTCCACGCCGACGGACGCCGGGAAACCCTGGCTCCAAAGACAACAGACCCATGACCGGCGGTGGATCATGTCGTCACGGGAGCTGATCGTTCTCGGCACCGCCTCCCAGTCACCCACCAGGCACCGCAACCACAACGGCTATGTCATGCGATGGGATGACCGGCTCATCCTGTTCGACCCCGGTGAGGGAACCCAACGTCAGTTCACTCATGCCGGGGTAGCGGCCGCCCGCCTAACCGACATCTGTATCACCCACTTTCACGGCGACCATTGCCTCGGGGTTCCCGGCATCATTCAACGCCTGTCGGGAGACAAGGTTGAGCGGGAGATACCGATCTATCACCCGGCCGACGGCGCACACTTTCTGAATCGATTGCGGTTTGCCAGTGACTATCAGTCGGTCACCCCAATCCGCCCCGTCCCTATCGAAACCGACGGCGAGATCGGGTCGATCGGCCAGGTCAGCCTCATCGCCCGCCAGCTCGACCACCGGGTCACGACCTACGGCTATCGGATCCAGGAACCAGACCGGGTCAGGTTCAACAAAGAGGCGTTGGCCGAACGGGGCATCTCAGGTCCGGCCGTCGGGCAGCTCAGAAAGGAGGGTGTGCTCGATGTTGCCGGTCGAAAGGTTCGCGTCGAAGAAGTGACCGAAACCGTCGCCGGGCAGTCGATGGCCCTGGTGATGGACACTCGATGGTGCGACGGTGCCCTGGCGTTGGCCGACAACGTCGATCTCCTCGTTTGTGAGTCGACCTTCCTGGCGTCCGAGCAACACCTGGCAACCGAGTACGGCCATCTCACGGCAACCGAGGCTGCTCGCATCGCCAAAGAGGCCGGAGCCAAGCATCTGGTCCTCACCCACTTTTCGGCCCGCTATCAGGACAACTCGCTCTTTGTGGCCGAGGCTCAACCCATCTTCGGCAGCGTTGAAGCAGTCCAGGACTTCGACCGGGTC
>CALHBU010000012.1 GCA_937930655.1 uncultured Acidimicrobiales bacterium
TCGCTCATCCGTGTTGGTGAGCAATGGTATGACCGACGAGTTGGTGCAGGCCGCGCTGGGTGATCTCTCGATGGCGGAGGCGCAACAGCTTCTACCGCCGGCCACTATCGCCGCCCTGCGGCTCGCCGACCTTCTTACCGGAGACAGCCCGGCCGTCAGCGAAGAGTTTCAAGCGCAGATGCGGGAACACTTCGACGACACCCAAATTCTCGAACTGGGCTCGGCCCTGGCTGTGGCTTCGGGTTGGCAGCGCTTCATCGAAGCATTCGGTATCAGACCTGACTCATGGAACTCCGAGACACCGAACCCCGTTAGACCACCAGCAAGCTGACAGAACCGGTCTGCCCCGACCACTACAGTCAGCAACACCCGCTACCGATGGAGGGCACATGGGATTGATGGACAAACTTAAGGGTGAGCAGGTTGACATCATCGAATGGATCGATGATTCACGGACCACGCTGGCCTGGCGCTATCCGCGCTATCAGAACGAGATAAAGAACGGCGCCCAGCTCATCGTTCGAGAAGGCCAACGGGCCGTTTTCGTCTACCGGGGCTCGATGGCCGACCAGTTCGAGCCCGGCAACTACGAGCTTGTCTCGGAGAACTTGCCGCTGCTCAGCACTCTGCAGGGTTGGAAGCACGGCTTCAACAGCCCCTTCCGCAGCGAGGTGTACTTCATCAACACCCGTCCCGTTACCGATCTTCGTTGGGGCACACCAACTCCGGTAACGGTCCGCGACCCCGATTTCAAGATGGTCCAGGTCCGGGCCAACGGCCTTTGCGTGGTCAAGGTCGAGGACACCGAGATCTTCCTCAAGGAAATCATCGGCACCGACAGCCAAGTCGACATCAACGAGATCACCGAGCTGCTCCGTCGAGTCATCAGCTTGGCGTTCTCCGACATGGTCCTCGAGACCGGACTTGGCGCTATCGACCTCCAGGGCAAGCAGGTCGAGCTTTCGGCCAAACTGCGAGACTTTGTGGCCGAGAGGGTCGACGACGAATACGGCCTGGCCATCCCCGACATCACGATGAACATCTCGTTGCCCGACGAGATCACCCAGGCCATGACCAGAGGTGTGGCCAAGGGCGTCGAGACCTCGGGCTTCATCGACAACGTCGACCTCGACCGCTATCAGCGGGCTCAGGCTGCTGACGCCATGGTTGCCGCCGCCGGCAACGAAGGCGGGGGAGCGATGGGCGACATGATGGGTATGGGCATGGGTATGGCCATGGCTGGCCAGATGGCCAATCAGATGACCAACGCCATGGGTGGTGGCGAACAAGCAGCGGGCGGACCTCCACCGTTGCCCAATCAGGACGTCAGCTACCACGTGGCCATCAACGGTCAGCAGGCTGGGCCATTCACCGTTGACCAGATGCGGGCTGGCCTGGCCAACGGCCAGATGACGCCGGAGAGCCAAGTTTGGGCTCCCGGAATGGCTGGATGGGCTGCGGCCAACACCGTTCCCGGTCTGGCGCAACTGTTCCAGACCCCACCTCCGCTGCCACAGGATCCACCGGCCACGCCTCCGCCGACACCACCGGCACAACCGCCGGCCAGCTGAGGCTGCGCTGATGGAGGGATCACCGCAACCACCCCAGCCGCCACAACAACCCGCAAGTAAGCACGGCCAACAGCGTCACGCCTACAACGAGCAGCAGGACATTGCCTCCCGTCCGTGTCAGTCGTGCGGTGGACAGATGGAGTTCAACATCGAACACCAGTCGCTGGTGTGTGCCCACTGCGGTTCGGACTCCGAGATCGTTCATGCTCCCGGTGCCGCCGTCGTCGAGCAGAGCTACGCCATGCTCGGTTCGCGGGCCGCCAGTGGTGAACTCAACACCCACCTCGAGGGCGAGAAAGAGATCATCTGCCAGAACTGCGGCGGTCACACCACCTTCGTTGGCACCACGACCAGCACTCGCTGCCCCTACTGCGCCACGCCAATCCAGCGCACGGATATTCACGAAGCACCCGATCGGCTCGCCGTCGATGGCGTCCTGCCGTTCCAGGTCACTGACGAACGAGCCAGAGAACTTCTGCAAACGTGGGTGAACAAGCGGTGGTTCGCCCCAAACGAGTTCAAGAAGTACAGCTCTGCCGGCTCGTTTAAGAGTGTCTATGCCGCCTATTTCACCTATGACGCCTTCGCCACCACCCGATACCAGGGCCGGCGCGGCGACGACTACACGGTGACAGTGGGCCACGGTGAGAATCGGCGCACCGAAACTCGTACCGACTGGAATCATGTGCGGGGCGTCGTCCAAGACTCATTCGACGACATCACCGTGCTCGGCAACACCGGCTTCAATGACAAGTTCGTCGGCGAGCTCGAACCCTGGCCGACCCAGGGCGTGCAACCCTTCAGTCCCGACTACATCTCGGGGCATCTTTGCCGCACCTACGATCGAGATGTTGAAGACTGCTACCGGGTCGCCCGTCAACGAATGGACGCAGCCATCGAGCAGACGATCGTTCGCGACATCGGTGGCGATCATCAACGCATCGAACACCGGCAAACCGATCTGCAAGGTCTGACCTACAAGCACGTGCTGCTACCTATCTGGCTGCTCACCGTCATTTACCAAGGCCAACCGCTTCAGGTGTTCATGAACGGCGTCACCGGCGAGGTTCACGGCGAGCGGCCATGGAGCAAGTTGAAGATCGCCCTGGCGGTCGTTGCAGTAGTGTTGGCCATCGTGCTCTTGATCACCCTGGTGTCCCTCGGCCGTAGCGGCTGATGGCGACAGTTCTCGTCATTCTCCTTGTCGTTGCCGCCTTGGGCGCCGTGCTCCTCGGTGCCGGCGGCTTTGCCTTCCTGAGCGGCGCCAAAGCGGTTGGTCGAAACGCCAAGAAGTCGATGGAACTCGTGCCCGGCACGCCGGCCAAGGCCCCGGCCAACTGGTTTGGCTCCCACGAGCCAGAGGCCAAACTGTTCCGGCGGCTACAGGAGGCGATACGGGGCGTTCATTCCCTGGGCCAGGAGCAACCGGGCAGTCTCGAAACTGTGATGTCGATCGAGCGTCAGGCCCTTCGATTGGAAGAGCAGCTGATGGCGGCTGGACACATCGCCGACCGCCTCAAGCCCGATGTGCTGTCGCAGTTGGAAGGCGCAGTCGCTCAGATCGAGGAGATTGCGGCCGCCGTCATTGGCCGGGAGTCCGGCATGCTGGGTTCCGGCGTGAAGAAGGAGCTCGACGAGCTGGCCGAGCGCCTTCAGCTGATCGATAGAGCACGAGCCGAGTTGGACGAAGGCGAAACCGGCCTCGCCTAGCTCTCAGAGCTGATACCGCTAGGAGATCCCGAGGTACCCGGCTGCCAGCTCGACTCTGTTCGACACCGTGTCGCGGTACTCGTCGAGATCGAACTCTTCGTCCTGCTCTCCTTGCTGACCGTTGAGGTAGCGGGCGTACACCCCCTCGCCGATACAGGCCAACCGCCAGCTGGCGAACGCCCGGTAGTAGTCGACTGCGTCGAGCGACACACTCATCTCCTCGGCGTACAGACCGGCCAGCTCGTCCTGACTCAGAAAACCGTCGAGGGTCGTGGTCTCAGCATCGCCCTTCGGGTCTTCCTCGCCCGGCCTGGACCAGTAGCCGAGAAGTCCGGCCAGATCAGCCATCGGGTCGCCCAGGGTGCAGAGTTCCCAGTCAAGGACACCCGCAACCGGACCTTCTCGATCCATCATGCAGTTGGAGAGTCGGTAGTCGCCGTGGGCAATGGTGGTTGGTGCGTCGGTTGGGAGCCGGTCGGCCAGCGTGTCCCGGACACGGTCGATCAGCGGGATCTCCCGGGTCTTCGATTGTTCCCACTGGCCCGACCAGCGCTTTAGCTGGCGTTCGATGTAGCCACTGCGTTTGGCCAGATCGCCGAGCCCCACCTCGTCGATGTCCACTCGGTGCAGGGCACACAGCGTGTCGATCAGTTCGTGGCACATCCTGGTGCGGGTCTCGGGGGTGAACTCCCGTCCGACCTCAATGTCTCGGACGACGATGCCGTCGAGGAAGTGCATCATGTAGAAGTCACGGCCGTTGACCGACTCGTCTTGGCAGAGACCGACCATCAGAGGCACCGGCACCGGGCTGTCACGCAGCGCATGCATCAACCGGTGTTCCCGAGCCATGTCGTGGGCGCTGGGGAGCAATGGGCCCATTGGTGGGCGACGGAGGACAAATTTCCTTCCTGTCGCGTCGGTAACGGTGTAGGTCATGTTGGAACGACCTCCAGCAATCAGCTCGAACGTCAGAGGTCCATCGGCATCGGTGCGTTCCTGAAGCCAGCGGGTGATGGCTTCGGCATTGATTGGTTGATCGGCCATGTGGGTCATACTGCCATCAGTGAGGAGATCCAAGAAACGAGCGGACAACCGAGAAGGGGACCGAGCTTCATGACCGACCCTGCCAGCTCACAAGGAGACAACTGGTGACCAGTCTGCGTCCCGGAGGTTCAGGCCGTGTGGTCACCGGAGCGGCCTTTGTGCGAGCCACCACGTCACCCCTCGGGGCGTTGGTTGTCGGATCAGCTCAGACGCCACCCACTGACTGGCCAACGGTCTCGGGGGCCGATGCTCCGGACGGCCAGCTGGGGCATGCCCTCGGTTGGACATGTGAGGTGCGAAAGAGCGACATCGTGATCCTGAATCCGTTGGGTGAAGGCGTCTACAAAGTGCCGCTTCCCGAGCTCGACGAGGCCTGGCTACATCAGGTGCGGATGACGGAGAGCGCCGCGGTATACCTCCTCGATAGCGATCTCGATGGCAGCGACCCCGGGAGTGCCCACTCGGCCCTGCTCGAACGGGTCGGCGAGGTGGCGCTCCCCGCCGCCAGTGTTCGTACGTCCATCGCCTCGGACTTCGGCGCGATGGATCAGGTCGGCCGCAACGACCCCTGCCCGTGTGGGTCCGGTCGGAAATTCAAGAAGTGCCACGGCTAGCAGACCTGCCATGGCCAGCAAAGGAGACAAGACATGACTGCAGAGGATCTCGGCCTTAAAACCGCAACCGAGTTGGTGTCGATGACGACGAGCGGCGAGGTCGGTAGTCGGGAGCTTCTCGATCATTATCTTGAGCGAGTCGAACGGCTCAACGGTGACATCAACGCCATCATCACCTTCGATGTAGAGCGGGCCAAGGCTTCTGCTGCGACCGCCGATGAGGCCCAAGCCGATGGTGCCCAGCTCGGTCCGCTTCATGGCCTACCCATCTCGGTCAAGGATGCCATCGCCACCGAAGGGATCAGGACCACCGGCGGAGCCACTGAGCTGTCGGATCATGTGCCAACAGCCGACGCTCCCGTCGTTGCCTCGGTAAAGAACGCCGGTGCGGTGGTTTTCGGTAAGAGCAACCTGCCCCGATGGTCAGGCGACACCCAGGCCTTCAACGACATATTTGGCACAACCAACAACCCGTGGGATCTCACCCGGATCCCCGGTGGGTCGAGCGGGGGTGCGTCTGCTGCGGTGGCTGCAGGGCTTACCAGCTTCGAACTCGGCACCGACATCGGTGGATCAGTTCGGCTGCCGTCGCATTTCGCCGGGGTGTGCGGTCACAAGCCCAGCTTCGGGGTGGTACCCCAGTTGGGTTACGTCGACCACGAGACGGTGAGCCAGTACGGGGGCATCATCGAGGCCGACGTCAACGTGTTCGGTCCGCTCGCCCGCTCGGTCGACGACCTCGAACTGGTCTTCGATGTCGTTGCCGGACCGACCCACGACCGGGCCACCGGTTGGAAGCTCGACCTTCCTACGGCGAGACACACCGAGCCCGGCCAGCTTCGGGTGGCTGCGTGGGTCGACGACCCGATATGCCCCGTTGCCGACGATGTTGGAGCACTCCTCGAAGCGACCGTGGCCGCTCTGGCCGATGCCGGTGCAAGTGTCGATTCCTCAGCCCGGCCCGGCGTGCCGCTCGATGAGGTGTGGAACACGGGCCTACCGCTCATCTCGGCAGCAACGACGCCTGCCCGGACCGCTGAGGAGTTTGCCCGACAAGTCGCTGACAGCGACGATGCATCGCTCGATCCAACGGCCCGGATGAGAGCCAGCGCGTCAGCCATTCGTCACCGGGACTGGCTGCTCCTCAACGAGCGTCGGCAAGAGCATCGCCTGCGGTGGGCCGAGTTCTTCCGCCACCACGACGTCCTCCTTTGCCCGGTCTCGGCCTCGACTGCCTTCCCGCATCAGCACGACGGCAATCTGTACTCCCGCCAGATCACCATCAACGGTGCCACCCGGCCCTATGCCGACCTGATCGCCTGGACATCGTTTATTGGCTACGTCCATTTGCCGTCGACGGTTGTCCCAGTCGGCCTCACCCCCGATGGTCTGCCCGTCGGTATCCAGGTAGTGGCGCCCTTCCTCGAGGACCGAACCGGTCTGGCTGTTGCCCGCTTGCTCGAACAACTACTGGGCGGCTATCAGATACCACCAATGGCACAACTGGGAAGCAGGACAGTATGAGAGCCAATCCGGTCAAGAAGCAGCTGGCAGACGGAGGCACGGCCTTTGGCACCATGATCTTCGAGTTCCTGAGTCCCGGGTTGCCGATCATTCTCCAGAACGCAGGCTCCGACTTCGTGTTCTACGACATGGAGCACTCTGGGTTCACCATGGGGGAGATCAAGAACCAGTTCGCTCTTTGTCGGGGCTTGGGCCTCATTCCCCTCGTACGACCGCCCGACAAAAGCTACGAAACCACCGCTCGGTTGCTCGACCTGGGAGCCATGGGCCTCCTCTACCAAATGGTTGAGTCGGCCGAAGAGGCTGAACGCCTTGTCTCCTACACCCGCTATCCGCCGCACGGTCACCGCGGCGCCATGTTCGGCGGAGCCCACGACGACTATTCGACCCTGTCTGTGCCCGAGATCATTGATGGGGCCCACGAGCGCACGATGGTGTGCGTTCTCATCGAGACAGCGGCCGGGCTGGCCAATGTCGAGGAGATCATGGCCGTCGACGGAGTCGATGTTGCCCACCTCGGGCATGGCGACCTGTCCCTTTCGCTCGAGGTGCCGGGCCAGACCGACCACCCCACCATGAAGGCAGGGATCGAGAAGATCGTTGCCGCCTGCAACGCTTCCGGTAAGACGGCGGCCTGTCTGGCCGGCAACCGACAGATCGGTAAGGACTGGCTCGACCTCGGGTTTCGAATGGTGTCCTATTCGTACGACATCGGACTCATGCTTGAAGCGCTCGGAGGGGCCATCGGGGATCTGAAGGAGCACTCGTCGTGACCGTTACCTCATCGCAAACAAAGGACTACGCCGAGAAGGGGTGGATCGTTGTTCCGAACGTGTTCGATGAAAGTGAGTGCGCGGTTCTCGAAGAGGCGGCGTTGGAAGTAGTGCAACGACCCGGGCCCGAGGTCGCCAGGGAGGCTGACGGCTCACCCCATGTGAGCTGGGGCATGCATCTCTTCGACGATCGACTGGCCGCACTCACCCGACATCCCGATGTGCTGAATACAGCCACCGAGTTGCTGGGCAGCGACGTCTTCGTCCATCAGTCGCGTATCAATATCAAACAGACCAACGGCTCAATCGTCGAGTGGCACCAAGATTTCGGTACCTACCACCGAGTAGACGGCATTCCTGAGCCAAAGGGCATCATGATCGCCGTCTTCCTCGACGACATCTCGGCGGTGAACGCACCGCTGTTGGCCGTTCCCGGCTCGCAACGGGAGGGCCTGGTCTCGACCGCTCGAATCGACGACACAGTCCCCGATCACGAACACGTGGCCAAGTACCGCTACGACATCACGCCGGAAACCATGGCCGACCTGGTCGGCCGCTATGGCCTCGAGTCAATCGAAGGCACCGCCGGGTCGGTTGTCTTCATGGACATGACCGTCGTGCACGGCTCCAGCGTGAACATTTCGCCACTACGTCGTCTCATTCTGTACGTGAACGTCAGCACCGTCGACAACAGGGGCGAGAGCTACGAACGTCCTGAGTACTACGCGGCCCGGGATTTCACAGCCCTTCAGCCGTTGGCCGAGGACTGCATCAGCCAATTCGCTTGAGCTGGTCTGGTGCCGGCGAATCTAGACCCCGACACCACCCATGAGATCCTCAAAATTGGCTCGGTAGAAGCGGTCTCGGGTTTCGGCCGACAGATCGACCACCTCATTGTCGAATCGACGAAGTGGATTCCGACCGCCCTCGACGTGAGGGAAGTCGGAGGAGAACATGCAGATCTCGGGGCCTGTCTGTTCGATGATCCACCCGGTTGGCTCGGTCGGGTAGGGGGTGACCCGAATCTGGCGTCGGACATAGTCTGACGGGGTCATAGAGAGCTTCTTTAGGCGCTCCTCATGACGCTCGAACGCAGCAAAGGCGGCATCGAGTTGCCGCATGAACCCTGGCACCCACACCGCCCCCAACTCGATGACTCCCATCTTCAGCTCGGGGAACCGCTCAAAGACGCCGTCGAAGATCATCATGGAAAGCGCCTGCATGGGGGGAGCAGAGATCGCCATGTAGCTCACCGAGCGGAAATTCTCGCCGCCACCATGGAAGTCAGGCTCAGGCGGTAGTCCGTTGTTCCGATGCTGCGGCGGCATCACAAGGTCGGGAGTGGCGACGTGCATGATGATGGGTACGCCAGCCTCCTGGGCCATAGCCCACACCGGATCGAACGAGATGTGACTGGTGGCGTGGTGGCGAGGGATCCGGTTGGGGATCAAGAGTGCTTTGGCTCCGTGTTGGAGTGCCTCGGCAGCAGCCCGTCGAGCACCATCGAAGGTAGCCAGGGGCACGTAGGCCACCGGGAGTAAGCGGTCGTCGATGTCGCAGAAGGCGATATGGGCCCGGTTGGCGGCCGAAGCAGTCTCGTAGGTGAGCTCGTGATCGTCGCCGTACTCCAGACTCTCCAACATGGTGTTGTAGACCGAAGGGAACACCAGTTGGCTGGCGAACCCCATGTGGTCGAGCGCCTCGACCCGGTCCTCGGGAATGAACGATCCAGTGGCTCGCCAGTTCTTGCGGAGCATGACCTCCTCAGCGTTCCGAGCCCGGTACTCGGGGTCGGCGTGAAGCTCCCGAGAGCGCTCGACTTCGGCCATCGCTGCATCGTTGTCGCCGAGATCGAAGTTGGCGAGGGCATAGCTCTGCACCCGCTCGCTAGCGAACTCCTCGATCCACTCCGGTGTCTCCATCACGTGAGCGTCGGCGTCGTGAACAATTCGGTCTTCGACGTAAGCCATACCCCAACTCTGTCAGCGCCTCGGCTCCGTGTCACACTCTACGAATGCAGAGCGTGCGGCGAACGGAGCGAGGCCCCAGTTGAGCGACCGTGCCACTGCCGAGGGCATTCTCTTCACCGACCAGTACCAGCTGACCATGGCCCAGCTCTACTTTCGGGAGGGGCTCCACGACCGCCCGGCTCAGTTCGAGCACTTTTTTCGCCGGTACCCGGACTACGGAAGCCATCAGGCCGGCTATTGCATCAATGCCGGGCTCGACTGGCTTCTCGACTGGATGGAGACGGCCCACTTCGACGAAGCCTCGCTCGATGCCCTCAGAAGCCAGGTCTCCGATGACGGACAACGGGTGTTTGCCGACGACTTCCTCGACTGGCTCCGCACCGATGGCCACTTCGGAGGGGTTGACATCCGAGCTGTCCCCGAGGGCCGAGTGGTCCATGCCGACACTCCAATCGCCACTGTCTCGGGACCGTTGGCCATGTCCCAGATTCTCGAGACAGCACTGCTCAACCACCTGAACTTCCAGACACTGGTGGCCACGAAAGCATCCCGAGTCGCCGAGGCAGCCCGCCGACGCCCTGTTCTGGAGTTCGGCCTGCGACGGTCCCCCGAAAAAGGGGGGAATGCGGCCAGCAGAGCCGCCCTGATTGGCGGGGCGGTGGCCAGCTCCAACGTCGGAATCTCCCACCTCATGGGTACGTCGCCTCGCGGTACCCACGCCCACAGCATGGTGCAGGCATTCATGGCGCTCGGCCAAGGCGAACTGGCTGCCTTCCGGGCCTACGCCCAGGTGTATCCCGACGACTGTTTGTTGCTTGTCGACACCATCAACACCATCGAAAGCGGCATACCTCATGCCATCACGATCTTCGATGAGCTCAGACGTCAAGGTCACCGGCCGGTCGGCATCAGACTGGATTCCGGCGATCTGGCCTATCTGGCTGTTCAGTCGGCCAAGCTCCTCGATGCCGCTGGCTATGAGGATGTCAGCATCGTCTTATCGAGCGGTCTTGATGAGCTTCTGATTCTCCAGATTCTTTCCCAGATCGACCTTGAAGCACCCCGTTATGGGGTTGATCCTGCTCGGTTGATCGGTCGCCTCGTCTTCGGTGTCGGCTCCAAGCTGGCCTCATCGGCCGGTCAGCCCTATCTCGATGGCGTGTACAAACTGGTTGCAATCCACGACACCAAGAGTTTCGCACCGGCCATCAAGATCTCCGAGACCGCAGCCAAGACTCAGAACCCGGGCGAGAAGGATCTGTACCGGCTCTACGACGACCGCGGCCGAGCCACTGCCGATCTGCTAACCACCCGACACGACGATCCGTGGCCGGCCGAGTCGCTGACGCTGCAGCATCCCATCGAGGTTGGCGCCCGACGAGTGCTACCGGCCGAGGGAATTTCTGAACTCGAGCCACTACTGATCGAGGTCATGAAGGACGGAAAGCGTTTGGCCCCCGGCGACGACCTGGAGACGATCCGAGCCCGGCGGCTGGCCGATCTCGACCGTTTGGATCCCGGCGTTCGTCGTTTGGTCAACCCTCACCGCTACCACGTTTCCCTGACCCCGGGCCTCTGGGATCTCAAACAACGGTTGATTGCCGATGCTCTTCCCCAATGATCGAGCTGATCGACGATGACCGGCCACCTTCAGCTGAGGTAGACACCTCGCCGGCCGGTTCCTCGTGGCGGGGACCTCTCACCGTCGCCTTGCTTGTCGGCCTGGGCTTCCTGGCCTGGTCGCTCACCCGCCCGCCCCCGGCAGCGGGGCCGGATGAGGCGGTGATCGAAGAAGGAGTGGGGGACACCCCGGCCACCACGCTCATCGTTCCGACCAGTCGACCACCGTCAACCCCGACCAGCCAGCTGCCGGTATTCCAGGTGGTGGGAGAG
>CALHBU010000013.1 GCA_937930655.1 uncultured Acidimicrobiales bacterium
CCGAATCGATTAGTTGCGCCTCGACTCCATGATCAACGGCAACAAAGAAGCCAAAGTGATGGCAGATGTCGCAGAGTTGTTCGGCCAGCTCGGACCGATCAGCATCGGGGCCGGTCAGAGCGCTGAGATCGATGACCGGAATCTCAGCAAACGAGTCGGCAGCCATGAGGTGACGCTACTGGCCGCCGCGGATGAGGCGACCAGGCATGGCGCCAGTGTGCTCGCCGTTCTCGTAGGTGACCTCGCCGTGACAGATGGTGGCGGTGTACCCCTGAGCCCGCTGCACGAGCCGCTTTCCACCGGCCGGAAGGTCCCAGACGATGTGGGGGTCCTCCAGAGCAAGCGCATCGAAGTCGATGACGTTGAGATCGGCCCGGTAGCCGGGAGCAATGACGCCCCGGTCGGAGAGGCCGTACAGCTCGGCGGTGTCTTTGGTCATCTTGTGCACCGTGAACTCGAGGCCGAGCTTGGGGCCCTTGACCCTGTCGCGAGTCATGTAGGCCAACATGTAGGTCGGGACACTGGCATCGCAAAGCACACCGCAGTGGGCACCACCGTCGGAAAGTCCGAAGACCGAGTTCGGCTGTTCGATCCGAGTGCGTTGTAGCTCGAGATCACCCGGGTAGTCACCGACCAGGTACAGCAATGGTCGGCCACTGGCCATGGCATTCATGAGTGCTTCCCGCACATGAATGCCCTCGGCCTCGGCGATACCGGCCAACGAGTCGGCGTAGCCGGGCTCGTAGCTGAGGTCGTGGGGGAGCACGAACATCTTGTCCCAGCTGGAAATCATCTTGTTGGTGTCGGCATAGCGGGACACCTTCGCCTCGTCGGCCAGAATGCTGGCCCGGAACTCGGGGTCGAGCAGCTTTGCCCGCTGCTCGTCGAACGACAGCTCTTTGATCTCGGCGAACGACGGGAACTGACGCATCGGGTTGACGGTTCCTTCCAACGTCATCAACACCGAAGCCGGCCGGGCTCCCACCTGTGGTCGGAACTCGACGCCCGCCGCGTTGAGCCTGTCGGCCAACTCCCAGACCTTCTCGCTGACGTTCGACGCCACCAGCGCGGTGACCGGTCGGCCGGTCTGGCGGGCAATGTGCTCGATCCAGTACTGCTCATCGGGAGAGTCGAGATGATCGGAGATGATCTCCATGGTGCCGTGGTCGAGTTCGGCGAACGCTTCGCCGATGGCCATGATCTCATCGGACGTGGCGTTGGTTCCGGGGACGTGGTTGCCGGCCTTGTCCAAGTGGCCGTAGAACCGCGAGGTCGAGAAGCCGAGAGCACCGGCCGCCATACTGCTTCTGGTGATGTCTGCCATGGCGGCAATGTCGTCGGCGGTGGCATCGTCGTAGCAGCGGTCGCCCATGACATAGGCCCGGACAGCAACGTGGGGGACCTGAGCTCCGATGTCGATGGTGTAGGGCGTATCGATGGCGTCGAGGTACTGGTCGAAGCTCTCCCACCCCCAGGGAATGCCCTCGTGGAGCGCAGTGCCGGGGATGTCCTCAACACTTTCCATCAGCTCGACCAGCGCCGTCTCGCTTCCGGGGCGGACGGGAGCGAATCCCACGCCGCAGTTGCCCATGACAATGGTGGTCACGCCATGCCAGCTGCTCGGGGTGACCTGCTTATCCCAACAGACCTGGCCGTCGTAGTGAGTGTGGATATCGACAAAGCCGGGCGTGACCAGCTGACCGGTGGCATCGATCTCACGGTCTGCCTTGGCGCTGATGCCACCATCGGTCGTTGAGACCACCTTGGTGATCTGCCCGTCGGCCACCGCCACGTCACCGACAAAGCTCGGAGCCCCGGTGCCATCGATGATGGTGCCTCCTCGGAGAATCAGGTCGAAACTCGCTGCGGTGGTGTCACTGGTCATGCTGGTGCTCCTGTGTCGGTCCCTCCAAACAAAGCTACTACCCGGCCCAGGGAGCGCCAGACAGGTACTTCCAACCAGCGTCGGGCAGGATTGCCACTGCAGTGCCGCCGTGCTTCTCCAGCAGCAGTTGGGCGGCGTGCAGCACGGCCCCACTGGACGTGCCGACAAAGTGGCCTTCGGCATCCATCGTTGTCTGCACCATGGTTGTTGCCAGCTGGGTTTCAATCTCCCAGCGATGGGTGACGAGCGACAGGTCGGCCACCGGTGGTTGGAACGGGTCGTCCTGGCTTCGCATGCCGCCGATGGGGTCGGCGACGAAGGGCTCGACCGAGTGCACGTTGATCGTGGGATAGGCCCGCCGCATGCCTCGACTGTTGCCGGTGATGGTGCCACCCGTGCCGTAGGCACAGACGAGATGGTCGGGTGGTTCGGGGAGCGGCCAGTCCCGTGCGATCTCCGGGGCGGTGCCGAACTCGTGCGCTGCCGGGTTGGCCGGGTTGCCGTACTGGTAAACGGTGTGACCATGGCCAGCCTCGACCAACTCATTGGCATGGGCGATGGCCCCGTTGGGGCCGCCTTCGACTTCGATGAGCTCGGCTCCGTAGGCCCGCAGGATCTGCTTGCGTTCCGGGGTGGCGGTGTTGGGAAGGCAGATGGAGATCGGATGGTTGTTGACCGTGGCCAGCCGAGCCAGACCGATGCCGGTGTTGCCTGACGTCGCTTCGATAAGGGGCTTGCCGTCGGGAAGGAGGCCCCGCTTCTTCGCATCTTGGAACATGAACCAGGCAGCCCGGTCCTTTATCGATCCGGTGGGGTTGTACCACTCCAATTTGGCGAAGAGTCGGGTTCCCGCTGGTGCTAGTCCTGGCATCTCGACCAGAGGTGTGTTGCCGGGCTCCATCTAGAGGCTGGCCGCCGTCTCAACATAGGGAAGAAGGTCGTCGAGGTTGGAGTCGAGGTGTTTTTCGCCGTGTCGCAGGAAGGGGATGAGTACTTCGTCGACACCGACCTCTGCGTACTCGGCAACCACTGTCGGCTCGATCCTGTCGCTGACCGAACCCATGATGATGTGGAGATCGTCGAGGGTTCGGCCCTCCTCGGCCAGCGCGTCCTCGATGCGAACCAGTTCGGCTTTCGTTTTCTCCGGTGTCAGGCCGATGCCGTACCACTTGTGCCCGTAGCGGGCGGTGCGGCGCAGCGCCCCCTTGCTGTGACCACCGATGGTGATCGGCACCGGCTCCTGGATGGGCTTGGGGTACAGGTGGCAATCGGGCAAGTTGAAGAACTCGCCCTCATAGGACGAGACATCGTCGTACCAGAGGGTCTTGATCACATCGAGGTACTCGTCGCACCGAGCCCCTCGGCGTTCGAACGGAGCCCCGCATGCTTCGAACTCCTCCCAGCTCCAGCCGACGCCGACGCCGAAGTCCAGGCGACCGTTGGAAAGGAAGTCGACGTTGGCGTATTCCTTTGCGACGTAGGTTGGATTGTTCTGGGGGAGAATGCAGATACCGGTGCCGAGACGAACGTTCTCGGTCACCGCGGCCAGGTAGGCCAGCGAGCTGACCATGTCCATGAGCCCGCTCTTTTCGGGAAACCGGAACACGCCATCGGGCGAACCGGGGTACTTCGACTCGTACTCGGGAAAGGTGACAACGTGTTCACCGAGCCAAATCGAGTGGATGCCCCGCTCGTCACAACCCTGGCCGAACCTCTTGAGATACTCGGGTGTGCAGACCGGCGAACGGAGCGGTGAGAAGAGACCTAGCTTCATGGCATCAGAGTAATCGGAGACGACCCGAGCTTCGGAATCGTGGGGCCGGGTGTGAGAAGCTCGACTGATGGCAACAACCACATCGTCAGAGGCTGCAAAGCGGGCACAACGGGGACTCTCAGGCATCCGAGTTCTCGAGATCGGCAGCGGAGTGAGTCCGGCCTGGATCGGCAAGTTGTTTGCTGATCTCGATGCCGATGTCATCCGATTCGAGACAGCCGACGACCTGGTGAGGAATCGGCCCCATGAGGTGCACCGCTGGTTGAATGCCAACAAGCGCTCCGCCACCGAGGACTTTTCGAGACTGGTGGCCGATGCCGATGTAGTGGTCCATGGCCTCACACCGGCCGAGGCTTCGACCCGTGGCATGACCTATCCCGAACTGGCGGCTTCCGGTCGGTCCAGTCTGGTCGTTGCATCGGTGACGCCGTTCGGGGCCACCGGGCCCTACGCCAACTTCGCGGCCGAAGAACTCACGTTGAGTCATGCATCGAGCTTTGGCTTCCTGTCACCGAGCGCGGCAAGCGACCCCGACAAACCGCCGGTCAAGGCCCCGGGCCATCATGTGTCGCTGATGGTGGCCAACGCCGCGGCTGCCGTCACGTTGGCTGCGTTCGACCATGCCGACCGCACCGGTGTGGGTCGCTTCATCGACTTCTCCGGCATGGCGGCCGCCGCCAAGATGACCGAGACCGCCCCACCCTTTGCCTCGTTCATGAACGCCGATTCGTCCCGGCTCGGGGTGAAGACGCTTCTGCCATGGGCCATCTACCCCTGTGCCGACGGCATGATCCAGGTTCTCTGTGTCGAGGAAACGCATTGGGACGCGCTCCGGAAACTGATGGGCCACCCCGAATGGGCCGAGATGGACATCTTCGCCACCCACGAAGCCCGACAGGACAACGTCGATCTGCTCGATCTGTATCTCGGAGAGTGGTTGACGACACAGAACGTGCACGAGCTCTACGAAGCGGCTCAGGCCGCCCGGCTCCCGTTCACCTTGGTCAACTCGATGCCGCAGATCGAGTCGAACCCCCAGTTCGCGGCCCGGGACTTCTTCGCCACAACGCCCGATGGATTGAAGGTGCCGGGCGCAGGTTTTAAGAGTGACCAGGAATGGTGGGCGCTGAGAACGAGTGCACCGGAGCTCGGCCAGCACAACGGCGAGGGATGGGGAACACCCGCCCCCGATCGGTCCGAAGCCGGCGGATCGATCGAGTCGAACAACGAGAGCCGACCGCTGGAAGGCATGAGGATCTGCGATTTCACCTGGGTTTGGGCTGGTCCGTTCTGTACCCAGTATCTGGCCCACCTCGGTGCTGACGTCATCCGCCTCGAGTCGCCCGAGCGTCTCTGCCTGTTTCGGCGGCTGCCCATCTGTCCCTCCGACATGGACATGGCGGCCGACACGGCCGGCATGTTCCAGCACTACAACACCGACAAGCGCAGCGTGGGCATCGATCTTCGGCATCCCGATGCCCTCGACGTGGTCAAGCGTCTCATCGCCAGCAGCGACGTGGTCATCGACAACTTTGGCGTGGGGGTCATGGCTGGCCTCGGACTTGGTGTCGAAGATGTTCGGGCCATCAATCCCGACATCATCGTTGCCTCGCTCACCGGGTACGGACAGACAGGTCCATCGGCCAGCTATATGGCCTACGGACCCGCTGGAGGAGCATTCTCGGGCCTGTACTCAGCCAACGGCTACGCCGGCGAGCTGCCCAAGGAGACCGGTGTCGCCGTTGGTGATCCTTGTACCGGACTGACAGCTCTCTGGGCCGTCATGTCGGCCCTGGTGGCTCGACGACGCACCGGTGCAGTCGCCCGCCTCGACATCGCCATGGTCGAGGCCATGGCCACTACGGTCGGCGAGCTCTGGATGGACTACGTGGCAACCGGCGAATCACCAACTCCTCAAGGCAATCGAGATGCCGCCTGGGCTCCCCACAACTGCTATCCCACTGCCGGTGAGGACGAGTGGATCACCATTGCCTGTTCGACCGAAGAGGCGTGGGTGGCGGCGGCCAAGGTCATCGACCCTGCGCTCCTCGACGACCCCCGGTTCTCGACCATGGAGTTGCGAAAGGAAAACGAGGACGACCTAGACGGCATCATCAGCCGCTGGACCTCGGCGGGGGACCGGTGGGAACGATGCCACGATCTCCAAGCTGTCGGGGTGGCGTCGATTCCGTCGCTCTCTCCAGTCGATCTGTGGCGGGGCAACGAGCAATTGGAAGCACTCGACATGTTGGCCCGCCCCGAGCACCCGGTCACCGGCAACCATGTCGTCGCCGGTCTGCCGTGGAAGCAGACACCGGGCCCCAACGGGCTGAGGCGACCGGCCCCGCTGCTCGGCCAACACAACCTGGAGGTGCTCACCGAAGAGCTCGGGTTCTCCCCCCAAGAGGTCGAACAGATGCAACAGAACGGCGCCCTCAAGTAATGCAGCGCCCTCAACTGCTGCAACACCTGAAGATGGACCCTCCGAACAACGGTCGGCAGGGTCGATCGGCCTCGATCGACGAGGCGGTGGCCGCCATAGGCGATGGCGATCGGGTCTACATCTCTCCGATCTGCGGTGTACCCACCACCATGGTCCAGGCCCTGGACGACCAGCGGGACCGCTGGTCCAAACTCCAACTGGTCACCGACTACCTGGTCGACCCGCTCCCGACCTTCGATCATCCTGGTGAACCGTTCCGACTTACCTCCCTCCAACCGACGGGCGCGGTGGCCGCCATGCGGGAGGCCGGCGTGCTATCGACCATCTCTGCTAGCTACAGCCAGTACGTATCGCTGCTGAGGCCCGGTGCCCCGCAGGCCATTGACGTCGCCATCGTGCAGGTCAGTCCGCCAGGTCCCGAAGGGCGTTTCAGCCTTGGCGTCGGGGTGGGAGTAAGCCTCGAACTCCTTCGAGTCGCCCCGTTGGTGATCGCCGAGGTGAACCCCCAGATGCCCTACACCTTTGGTGCAGGGGAGATCGAGAGGAACGAGATCGACCTCCTGGTCGATGTTGATCACCCGTTGGTCGAGTTGGACGTGCCGCAGCCCAACGAGACAGCCCAGATCATCGGCGCCAACGCGGCGGCCGAAATCGGCGACGGAGCCGTTTTGCAGTTCGGTATCGGTGCCATTCCAGAGTCCATTCTCGGTGCCCTCACCGAACGAAAGGACCTGGGTCTCCACGGCGGCATGGTGGGCGACACTGTCATCGATCTGGTCGAGTCAGGAGCCCTTACCGGCGCAACCAAGAACATTGATCAGGGTCTGATGGTCGTCACCGGAGTACTGGGAACCCGCCGCTCCTTCGACTGGGCCCACCGGAACCCCCAGATCTACACCGTTCCGTCCTCCTACTCCCACGGGGCCGTGGCACTGGCCCGCATCGAGAATTTTGTGGCCATCAACTCAGCTCTCGCGGTGGCCTCTGACGGTTCGATCAACGCCGAGAGTGCCGGTGAACGGGTCCTGAGCGGACCTGGAGGACAACCGGATTTCGCCTTCGGAGCGTCCATCTCCCCATCGGGGCTGTCGATCATTGCCCTTCCGTCGACTGCCGCCGGTGGCACCCTCTCCCGACTGGTACCCCAGCTTCCGGCAGGAGCCAGCGTTACCGTTCCCCGCTATCTGGTCGACACCGTCGTGACCGAGCATGGTGTGGCTCGTCTTGGTGGACTTCCGCTGGAGGACCGCCCGGCGGCGCTTGCAGCCATCGCTCAACCCGAGTACCAAAAGGCTCTCCTCTTATGACTTCAGACTCAACCCCTTCCAACCGCACTCCAAAACTGACGGTCGGCGACAGTCCTCATTTCGACGAGCAGTACCCGCTTTCACCGGTCGACGATTACATGATCCACCAGACCATCGATCCGATCCGGATCATGATGGCCAGCGATCCCAAGGCCTACGAGCGCTACTGGATGGTGAGCCACGATGTGGAGACCAGTCTTCTGGTGGCTACCGGTTGCAGCTTCTACCCCAACCTCGACCGGGCCGAGGCCTACGCCATAGTTAACCACCAGGGCATCCAACGTACTGTTCGGGTCTTTCGGCCGCTGGGTGTCGATCGGATGGACATGCGGTTCGGTCCTATCGCCCCGGAGGTTATCCAGGGTCTGAGGCAATGGCGGTTCGTGCTCGAACCGAACGAGTGGGGTGTGAGTTTCGATCTCGATTTCACCGACACCACCCGCCAGACCTTCCGGGAGCCGACGCTACCGATCGACCGGGGCTACCCCCGGGGTCGACGGCCCGACGTGACCACCGGCTTCGAGAGCTTCGGCGACGTGTCGGGCTGGGTGGAAGTAGCCGGCGAACGCATCGAGATAGCCCCCGGTTCCGGAAAGGGCACACGGGATCGGCATTGGGGCGTGGGACGGGGAGTGGGAGGACCAGAACTGGCACTCGGAGGCCGGATGCACGTCGGCGTGAACGGCAACAGCTTTGTCGACTTCAGTGATTTCACCATCTGGGGCGACAAGGTCTTCTACCGCTTCGGTGATGAACGTCCCGGATCGGGAACCGTCGACAAGGTGGTGCGGCGCTTCCGCTTCGAGGAAGACACCAAGATCTTTCTGGAGGGCGAGGTCGACTACACCCTGAGTTCGGGAGAGGTGAAGCACCTTCACTACGAGCGGATCGGGAATCAGACGGCCTACCTGCGTTGCGGCATGTACGGCGGCACCCCGGACAAGAATATTCACCAGGGGGAGTATTCGGGAGAAGAGGAACTGATCGAAGGAGATGTCTTCGATGTCAATAAACCTGAGGTCCGAGCCTCGTTGATGGGACTCGATGAGCACCTCTGTCGCATTACGTGCGACGGCGAGACCACCACCGGGCTCATGCAGCCGATCGACCCCAACGCCTACAACGCCTGCGCCTC
>CALHBU010000014.1 GCA_937930655.1 uncultured Acidimicrobiales bacterium
CTGGACCGGGAGTTGCTCTGGTCGGCGGCCGTTGTGCACAACGTCGGGCTGTTCATCAGCCACTCCAGCCACCACAAGCACTCGTACTACGTGATTCGGAACAGCGAGCAGCTCACCGGGTTCACCCAGCACGAGATTGAACTGATTGCGGTGATCGCCCGCTACCACCGCAAGAGTCACCCGGCCGAGAAACACGCTGAGTTTGCAGCTCTTGGTGATGAGGACAAAGAACGGGTTCGTTTGCTGGCCGGCATGCTTCGACTGGCTATTGGACTCGACCGCCGCCACGCCAGAGTGGTCTCGTCGATTCGAGTGTTCGTCGACGATGCAGGAGCGGTGACGATTGAACCGGTCGGCGTGCCCGAGGCCGATCTCGATCTCGAGATCTACGCCGCCACCGAACGATCACGTTTGCTGGCTGATGCCCTTGGCACCTCGGTCCGGGTCCGTCCCCCGCATCCGGTCACCAGCCGTCACCTTTCATCCTGACGGTTGCCGCTGCCTACCGAACGGTGAAGGACACCGTGCGGGCAACGGGGTCGGCGTCGTCGAGTACCAGCGTGATGTCCTCGGCCAGGGTGCGACCGGTTGGTGAAATGTTGGCCACGATGGCGGGCTCGGCTATCTGCACCGTTGCCCGGTCCCGCTTGGGGTCAAGGTCGACAACGAACCCGTCGAACGTCGAGCCGATATGAGGTTGCAATAGCGTTGCCTCGGCGAAGTCGACCGTTGCCCGTTCGAGTGCCGATTCTCGGGATCGGGCCCGGCCCATCTCCGACGGTAGTTCCTCGAGCGCCTCGATGGCCCAGGCCGGTGGTTCAGCGTCGGCGTAGATAGCCAGCAGCAGTTCGTTTCCGAAACGATCGACCAGACGACGCAACGGAGCGGTGACGTGGGCGTAGATGGAGGCGATGGCCCCGTGCTGATGCAGCTCGGGAAGCTCGCCGTTGAAGCTCACGTATCCCGCACCGCGAAACGACCGAGCGGCCTGGAGAAGGAAGGCGTTGGTGGCGGGTGAGGTCGGCTCGACATGGCGGATCATGTCGGGGTAGTCGACGTCGTCGGGCCACTCGACACCCAGCTTTTTGGCCTGTCGGCGGAGCTTTCTGAGGTCCTGGTCCCGGGTAGGTGGCAGCGTGCGGAGGATGCCGAAGCCGGCTTCGGCCATGGCTCTGCCGGCCACGATGCCCGTGAGGAGCGAAATCTGGGCGTTCCACCCTTCGACCGGACGGCTTTGGTCGTAGGACAGGGTGTACGAATCATCCTGTTCCACTATCTCCTGGGAAGGCAGATTGAGGCTCACCCCGCCGCGCTCGACCTCTTGCTGCTGGCGGAGGGTTCCGATGGTCTTCAGCAACTCCATGGCCGGATCACCGACCGCGATCCGCCGCTCCGCTTCTTCATACGAGATCGCTTCACGAACCTGGATAAGGGCCCGTTCGAGGCGAGCCGCAGTCGGCAGTCCATCGCTATCGAGATCGATGGTCCACAGCAGTGCTGGCCGATCGTCACCGGGTAGAAGACTGGCTCTGTTCTCGCTGATGATCGGAGGATGCAACGGTGTTCTGAGGTCGGGGCTATAGAGCGTTGTGCCCCGCTCCCGGGCCTCGAGATCGATCGGGCCCCCGGGGGTCAGGAACGCTCCGACGTCGGCAATGGCGTAGAAAACCCGGAAGCCGTTGCCGAGAGACTCAGCGGCAAATGCCTGATCCAGATCGGTGGCGCCTGGTGGGTCGACGGCGATGAAACCCAGATGTCGTGCATCGACCCGGGGAACAGACGCCGGAAGTGCTTCGACCGCGGCCTCGAGCACGGGCGTAGGGAAAGACGTTGGGACGGCCAGCTCTGACCGGATGGCATGGAATCCAGCCTCAAACGATGACGGTGCTCGACGCAACATCGGCTTCACACTGGTGGAACGTACTCCCGGTGTGGCCCCATCGGGCTGATCATGACGTGGAGTTTGCTCCGCTGCCGTACAGACCGAGGGCCTCGGTCAGGTCGTCCTTTGCCGCGTACACCTCGTCGGGTCCGGGAAAAGCTCCTGATCGGACGTCGGCCGCGTACGCCGACAGCGAGGCTGCCTGGTCGTCGAAGGCGGTGCCGTAGCGTCGGACGAACTTGGGTTTGAACCGATTCTCCAGGCCGATGACGTCGTGATAGACAAGCACTTGGCCATCGGTCTTGGGTCCGGCCCCGATGCCGATGGTGGGAATGGTGAGAGCTTCGGTGATTCGAGCCCCAACCTCGGCCGGAACACCTTCGATAACCACGGCAAAGCAACCGGCATCTTCCAGCGCCTTGGCCTCATCGACCAGCAACACCGCCGAGTCAACGTGACGACCCTGGACCTTGAAGCCGCCCATGACATTGGATGACTGAGGGGTAAGGCCAATGTGTCCCATCACCGGAATCTCGGCGTCGAGGATGGCTTCAACGGCAGCGACTCGCTTGTGTCCGCCTTCGAGTTTCACGCAATGGGCGCCAGCCCGAACGAGACGGGATGCGTTCTTTACCGTCTCCTCGGTATTGATGTGAAAGCTCAACCACGGCATGTCACCAACAATCACCACGTTCGGTTTGGCCCTGGCCACCGCCGCCGTGTGGTGTGCGATGTCGTCGACCGTGACCTGGAGGGTGTCGTCGTAACCCAGTACCACCATGGCCAATGAGTCGCCGACCAGAATGAGATCGACGTCGGCCTCATGGGCCACCCGGGCCGATGGGGCGTCGTAAGCCGTCACCATGACGAGAGGATCTGCTCCTTCCCGCCGCTTGCTACTGCTGATGATCGGCACGTTTCGCCGCTTTGGTTTCGCAGTTGGTTCAGACACGTGTTACTCCGAGATTGTCGATGAGGCGAGGTTTGCCGACCTTGGCCGCTATGAGCAAACGACAGTGATCGCCGATTTGTTCCGGCACTTCGAGGGTGTCGGGGTCGACTGCGGCGGCGTAGTCCAGCTCGGCAAGTGGCTCCTCGTCGATGATGGTTGCGATGTGAGCCATAACCACCTCGGGATCGGTCTCGCCACCTTCGATGAGTGACGCGGCCGAGCGTAGGGATCGGTTGACCACGGCGGCTGCGACCCGCTGATCGGGCTCGAGGTAGGTGTTCCGACTGGAAAGGGCCAAGCCGTCGTCGGCCCGAATGATCGGGCAACCAACGACGTCGACCGGTAGTGAGAGGTCGGCGACGAATCGGCGGATGATGGCCAACTGCTGGTAGTCCTTCTCGCCAAAATAGGCGGCACACGGTCCGATGATCGAGAGCAATTTCGTGACCACTGTTGCCATGCCGGCGAAGTGGGTTGGCCGGGTGCTTCCCTCCCATCGGTGGGCCAGGGCATCCACCGACACGCTGGTGAGCACTGGTCCGAACGGATACATCTCCTCGACAGTTGGAACGAACAGCAGGTCGACGTCGCAGGCCTCGGCCAATGCAGTGTCGTTCTCGAGATCGCGTGGATAGGACGAAAGGTCCTCGTTGGCCCCGAACTGCAGGGGATTGACGAAGATACTGGCCACCGTGATGTCGTTGGACGCTGCGGCCGCGTCCATCAACGACCCGTGACCGGCATGGAGGAAGCCCATCGTTGGCACAAAGCCGATCGAGCGGCCAGCCGCCCGGTGCTGATCGAGCGTCTGTCTTAGGGCATCGATCGCGGAGATTGTCTGCACCTTCACTTCAGGTCCTTTCGAGCGTGGTCGTCTATCGGCTTCGATTGGCCGGCCATAACCGCCGCTCGCTCGCTAAGAATTTGGTAGAGGCGACGGTCGTCGGGGTCTTCGAGGGCTGCCAGGTGTCGTTCGATGGTGTCCCAGTCACCCCGGGATGCGGGCCCGGTCAGAGCTGTCAACGAACCGTTGGCCGTCATGTTCTCCAGTGTGGTTGCCATCAGCGACCAGTAGGCCTCGACCGGCACGCCTAGCTCGGCGGCCAGTGTCTCGACCTGGTTCCCAAGGGCAGCAAGGTGGTTGGCCGCGATGCAGGCCACTGCGTGATAGAGGGGTCGAAGTTCGGCGGGTACCTCGATGGCGCGGCCGCCGAGGTCAGAAACGACCTGAGCGGCCAGGGCATGGCCGTCGATGGCGAAGGTGCAGTCGTCAGTCAGACGGTGCGCTCCGGTTTCGCCGTCGGGAAGCGAGACAAGAGGATGGATTGATGCTGTGCGGGTGTGGGGATCGAGCACCGAGAGGTCGGAGGCTCCGGAAACGTGGGCCACTACGGCATCACCTGGCCGTAGTCGCTGGGCCACGTCGGAGATGGCACTGTCGGGCACGGTGAGAAGGAGGAGGGCAACGCCATCGGCTGCCATCTCGAGCTGATCAGAATGTCGCAGGGCTTCGACATCCCAGCCAGCCGCAGTCAGTGCGCGTCGAAACGACTCTCCGGCCCGGCCAAGACCGATGATCCGACATGTCTTGGAGGCTGCGGTCTGGGGCTCGCCAGCGCTGGAAGTCAGCTCCGCTTCCCCGTTCGGGTGGTTTCGGCGATCAGCCGCTGGAAAGTGGCTGATCGCTGGCGCGACTGACGGAGCTGAACAGGCCCATGAGGTCGTCGACCATTGCGCCGTCGACCTGGTTGATGAACATCCGACGAACCTCGTCGCTGTACTGTGCGCCGGCCGACTCGAGCAGTTCGGTGCCGGCCGTTGTGAGTTGGGCTTCGACCCCTCGACCGTCGTCGGAGCTGCGGCTCCTGACGACGAGGCCGCGACCGATCAGATGATCGACCCGGTAGGTCATCCGGCTTCGGGAAATGAGAACCTTGTCGGCCAAATCGCTCATGCGAAGCCGGTTGCCGGGATTCTCCGAGAGTGTCGCCAGGA
>CALHBU010000015.1 GCA_937930655.1 uncultured Acidimicrobiales bacterium
GGTCGGGATGGTGATGATGAAGAGCAGGACAGCAGGAGCAATGGTCCACCCAATCTCCAGCTTGTCGTTGCCGTGAATCTGCTCGGGCAGATCTTCGTAATCGAAGTCTTCGGGGGCCACTCGGCCCTTGATGGACAGCCAAATGCCGCCACCGACGACGGCCACGAAGATGATGCCCATGATCAGCCAGATCCATGGCCACATAAGGCTGTCGATACGACGGGCTTGGGGTCCGGCCGGTTCGAAGGTGTTGAGCGGCTTGTCTTCAGCGCATGCGGCCGTAGTGAGAGCCACCAGGCCGGTTACGAAAAGGGTCCGGAGGGAGAGGCGGCGGGAAAGGGGTCGGGTCATGGCATTCTCGGGGGTCGCTCGCTCAAGGGTTGCTGGTTGGTTCGGCCGATGCCAAACCAGGGGGCGACGATTGCTCACTCGCCCTCCTCTTCGCCTTCACTGTGATCTTCGCCGTGTTCCTCGCCGTGGTGGAAGTCTCGCTCACCAGCGGCAGCGCTCACGATGCCGGCAGCAAGAACTGCGACCCCACCGAACAGAAGAACACCCCTGAGTAGGGCTGGCTTGGCATCAATGCGGGAGAACACAATGGCACCCCCAAAGATCAGGACGGTGACCACGGTTCCGGCAACCACCGCACCGGTTGCCGAGACGGCGAGGAAGACTCGGGACATCGCAACCGCCATGACGGCGAACGCCAGCAGAGCCATGACCGGAATCTCGAACGGTCCGACCAGTCGGTTGCGAATGATGCGATTGACTTCGGGATCGCCCGATGCTCGATCGCTCCAAGCTTGGACCAACCACTGAAGACCGGCGACGAAAAGGACGACGAGCCCCAGGTAGAAGAACACCTGACTGACGGCGAGACCGACAATCACTGCGGCCACACCAAAGGCCATCATGACGCCCCAATAGCTGACATCGGCTGGTGGCGTAACAGCGGGAACGACCTCGGCACCGGCTCGAGCCGCCATGGCTTCGGCATCACCATCGCGAGTGGCTACCAGGATCCAGCCGAACGCCTGGGTTACGACAAACAAGCCGATCAGAATGGCATAGCCGGTGTGATCACCAACGCCACCTTTGTAGCCAGCGGTCACCACACCGATGGGGTCGCCGCCGGTCGCAAGACCGAACACGACCGCGCCGATGAGGCTGGCGAAGGAGATGGCGATGAGATATTTGGGACCCCAGGTAAACATGCGACAGATTCCTACTTAGTGATGTACACGGCGTACCAGAGAACCAGGTAGAGGCCGACGGTCGTGTACCAGAAGAGTGAGGCGCCATAGATGCCTTCGAGGTCCTTGGCGCTGTAGTCGCCACCGAGTGCCCGCAGCGTCATGGCTGCCAGGTAGGCAAGAGCGGCGACCATCAAGACCACATGGGTGCCAACCAGGGCGTAGATCAAGGGGGCTCTAGTGTCGTCTCGAACACCGAGTTCCATAATGGTGAGCAGGAAACCGGTCTGAGCGATGTAAGCGAATCCGAACAACATCGACATGCCGACGGCGATAAAGAAGTTGGCTCGATCGTCGTTGCGCATGGCGCTGGTGGCCCACGCCAGCGTGGCCACCGAGAACACCAGCGTGAACATCATCATGTTGGGCTGGGTGAGGGGAATGGTGACGCCCCTTGGCAACCACTGTTCTCCGCTGTGGAGCACCTCGGCCCTGGCGTAGAGGTAGATGCCAACCAGGGCGGAGTAGCCAACGGCCACCGCCATGGAGACAAGACCAGTGGCCAACAGCAGCAATCGGGGTCGAGCCGGTGTTGGCGCACCGATCTCTTCAGGCAGCGCTGGATGATTGACAGCGGTAGCGGTAGCGGACATCAGTCACTCCCTCCTGCGGTCGCCGACTCTTCGGTCGCGGCCGCCTCGGCTTCGGAACCGTCGCTGGCGTCGGTGGTGGCCACCGCGCCAACGCCATCGATGAGAGGCAAGGCCGAGGTAACGATCGGCTGAGCATCGAAGTTGGCGGCCGGAGGCGGGCTAGCGGTGGCCCATTCGAGGGTGGCGCCCTGCCAGGGTTCGTTGGCTGATCCACCACCGAAGGCAGTGCGGGCCAGATTGAGGGCGAGGAGCAGAGCGGCAACGGCAAGTAGGGCTGTTCCGAGAACGGTGACGCCGTTCATGGCCTCGACACCGTCTTTGGCGTTCTCGACCGACAGGGGCAAACGGGTTTGTTCGAGGAACCCACTGGCCACACCACCGACGGCCCAAGCGACAGCGCCACCGGCCGCAGCCAGCGCGGTGAGAAGACCGAGACGATCATCGAGCGACCGGCCCCAGACCTTGTGACCCCAGTGGTGTACGCCGGCGATTGCCCCCAGCACACCGGCACCCATGATGAGGCCACGCAGACCATCGTGATAGGAGGTGCCGTTGACGTCGAACGCCGAGTCGAGAGACACGTTGGTGTCGAGCTGGGACTCGATGAAGGTGACGATCGGCCACACCGCACCGAGGATGCCGACCAGAACACCGACGAGGAGAAGCAACCCGGCGAGGAGGCCGGCCACCAGTGGCGTGCGAACCTTAAACGTGCCTCGTTTGAGACTTTCACCGGCGAGGGCGAGCGAGGCCAGGACGGGGACAGCAGCTAGCAACAGGCTGACAACGAGCAGGCCGTTGTGGAAGTCGAAGCCACGACCTCGGCCGGCGAAGGCAAAGAACTCGGCACCGAAGGAGGTGAGGCCCAGTAGTCCAAGAGCAGCCATGACGGCCCGGCGGAACCGAATGGGAGCCCCGGTGTGTACGCCAATGGCCTCGACTGCAATGCCGAGAACCGGAACGCCGACCCAATAGAGGCCAGGGGCGAGGGTGGCGGTGTCGGTGATCGCCAGCAATGAGGTTCGGGCTTCGCGGTCGGGGAGGAAGCCGTACTTGATGTCGATGTAGGCCAGAGCCAACTGTGCGACCAGGATCGGGAGAGCAAGCAAGCCCCCGAGAGAGAACACGAGAAAGCCCCAAGCGCTGACCGGGACCCGGTCGAGCGACATGCCGGTGGCTCGGGCGCCGAGAACGGTGGTTGCGATGCACACCAGCGCCCACATGATCGACAGGAGCATCCCGGAAAGGGCAAGGGCCCACATGACGACGTAGTCGTTGCGACCACCGCCCGGTCCGCCGTTGAAGATGTAGGCCACGACGAGGAGGTCGGTGCTGACAAACCACGACCAGAAGGCGGCTGAAGCACCTCGGGGGAACGCGAGCGACGACGAACCGACCTGGAGCGGCACGATAAAGGTGGCGAGCCCGATAAGGAGCGGGACGAGGCCGCCGAAGAGCAGAAGCTCCCGGCCCATGGCCCACAGTTGGATGAACCGACCCTGGTCGTCGACCACGGTGCTGGAGCCGAGATCGACCCCTTCCAGGGCGGCGGCGGTCGAGACGGCCAGGCCGGCCAACAACATAAGAGCGCCAGCTCCGAGCCAAAGACGGCCTGTGGTTTTGTGGTCGCCGGACCCGAGAGCGGCGTCGAGCTGTGAGACGGCGATCGTGGTCGCCACCGGCGCGTCGGTCTCTGGGCGGGTGTCAGTCAGTGCCATGAATAGAAGAACCTCAGCGGCAGGGCGTGCGGAGCGGTTGCAAAACTGCGCGGATCGACAGCGATCCAGCGGCCGTACTGTAACCGCGACCGGGGTGGGAAACGAATGTCATACGCCCCATCCAACGAGCTGGTCGACGGCAATGGCTGCGAACAGCAATGTCAGATGGGTAATCGAGAAGGCAAAATAGCGGATTGCCTTCTTCTCTAGCGCTTTGGGTTCGCGTTCGCGAAGGAGCTGAACCGCGCCACCGGTGAAGAAGATTCCGAGCACCATGGCGGCGACGGTGTAGATCCAACCCATACCGGCGACTGGGATCAGGGCAAGGGTGACGCCCCACACAACGACGGAGTAGACGAAGATCTGTCGGGCCGTACTCTGATGACCGGCAACCACCGGCATCATCGGCACGTCGACCGAGGCGTAGTCCTCCTCGTATCGAATGGCCAGGGCCCAGAAATGCGGAGGGGTCCAGAAAAAGACGACGCCGAAGAGAACAATGGCGGCCCAACCGACCTCGTTGGTGACCGCCGACCACCCGATCAGAACCGGGGCGGCACCGGCGGCACCGCCAATGACGATGTTCTGTGTCGAGGTGCGCTTGAGCCACAGCGTGTAGATGAAGACATAGAAGAGGCAGGCGGCAACTGCCAGCACCGCCGACAGAAGGTTGACGAACTGCCACAGCCAGATGAACGACACGGTTTCGATGGCGGTGGCGAAAACCAATGCCTCAGTCGGCGTGACCTCGCCGGTGACGAGTGGCCGGCTCTTGGTTCGTTCCATGATGGCGTCGATATCGCGGTCGACGTACATATTGAAGGCGTTGGCCCCGCCGGCTGACAGAGTGCCGCCGATGACGGTTGCGATCATCAGCCAAACAGAAGGAAGGCCCCGTTGGGCCAACACCATGGTGGGCACGGTGCTGACCAGAAGGAGCTCGATGATCCGTGGCTTGGTGAGCGCGACGAAGGCCATGGCCCGAGAGCGGGTTTCGATCGTGGTCAACACCAGTGCAGAGGGTACCCACACCTCGACCGTTTCTTCGAACGCTATCAGTGGCATTTTTGGTCTGATAGGCCTCTACCGTCGTGTGGTGATGACTCTCGAGAGCTACCGCCGTGTGGTGGCGGTCGCTGCTGCGCTCCTCGCGTTGATCGTGTTCACCGGTGCGGCTGTGCGGCTAACCGACTCAGGTCTCGGCTGTGAGGACTGGCCGACCTGCAACGACGACGAGCTGATTCCCGCGGCCAGCTTTCATGGCTGGATTGAGTTCGGCAATCGGCTCCTGTCGATTGCTGTGTCGGCGGCAGTCGGCGCCGCGGTGCTCACTGCGAGACGTCTTGTTCCTGCTCGTCCCGATCTTGTTCGCTGGGCCATGGGGCTGGTGGCCGGTGTACTGGCCCAGATTCTTCTCGGTGGGGTGACCGTGCTGCTCGACCTTCACCCCATCGTTGTCTCTGCCCACTTCCTCCTCTCCGCTGTCCTGATGTGGAACGTGATGGTTCTCCTCTGGAAGGCTCAAGGCCCCGCCGATCGGCCACGAGCCCAGCCGCCGAGCGCGGCGGCCGTTCATTCCCGTGTGCAGATCGGGCTGGCAGTGGTTCTTCTGGTCATCGGCACTCTGGTCACCGGTAGCGGCCCGAACAGCGGCGATATTCGCGCTGATCGCCTGGGGTTCGACCTCCAGACCATTGCCCGGGTTCACGGGGTGGCCGCCTGGGTGTTCGTAGCATCGCTCGTGCTCCTGCTTTTCCGGCACAGACACGACGGCAACACCCGGTGGGGAAGGCTGTTGCTGGCCACAACGGTCGGTCAGGGCGCCATCGGCTACTGGCAGTACGCCACCGGGGTGCCTCCCCTCCTGGTTGAGTTCCATGTGATCGGCGCCATCGCCGTCTGGTGTGCGACGGTCTGGTTCCATCTGCAGCACCTCACGTCGGGTGTCGAAACCACCGCCACTGTCGGGCAGACTTAGCGCATGTCAGGCACCGCACCTATGGAGGTTGAAGAGCCAGAGGTCACAACCGCCACTGACGAAGACCGTCCGTGGGTGGTGTTGGTCTGGAATGACCCAATCAACCTCATGCCGTATGTGACCTTCGTCTTCCAGAAGCTGTTCGGCTACTCCAAGGAAAAGGCCACGTCACTGATGATGGATGTCCACGAAAAGGGTCGAGCCACGGTCTCCAGCGGCACCCGCACCGAAGCTGAGCACGATGTTCACCGCCTCCACGCCCACGGGCTTTGGGCCACCATGGAGCATGACGAGTAGATGCGATTTCGCCGCTACGTCGCACCGAATCGGGACGGGAGCTACCGGTTCGAGTTCCCCGAACCGCTCAAGATGCTCATCGTCCAGTTGGCCGACGAACTCAACCAATCGATCGGCGACGACAACCCCGATCTGGCCCGGCTGTTCCCTACCGCTTACGCCAAGGATCCCGAGCTCGACGCGGGCTATCAGATTCTGGCCCGTGGTGAGCTGATCGACCATCGCACGACGGCCTTCGACACCGTCAAATCATCGGCAACGAAGGATGTCCTCGACGACGAACAACTGACGGCGTGGATGGGCGTGGTCAACGACCTCCGACTGGTGCTGGGCACCCGGCTCGACGTGAGCGAAGACGACCGCGAGCTGAGCGAGGATCATCCTGATGCCCGGGCCTATGAGATCTACATGCTTCTCGGCCACGTACTCAGCGAGATCGTCGATGGTCTCAGTTCGAACCTCCCCGACGAGGGCACGGGAGAACGTCCGGCCCCCGGTATCGACCTCGGCTAGCCGGCACTCGGTAGCCGGCACTCGGGCCCCGGTCGCTACGTTGCCGGGTAATAAAACACCCCGGCCGTGCCCGGCCCGGTGTGGGCAGCCACCGACGGCCCCACCCGGTAGTGCACAACGTCGACCACAAGAGGATGACTCTCGAGACGGTGCACCAGCGCGGCGCTGAGAGGCGCCGTAGCCTGGTCGGCCAGCCCAGACGCCACCCGCACCGGTTGCCCGCCCGCCACCACGGCAGCGGCCATGACGTCTACCGCAGTGTCGAGATCGTGGACTGAGGCCACCACCTCAAGAAGATCTCGCCCTGACCTGAGAATCGGGACACCGTCCTCGGGCAGATCCGAGGCGGCGTAGCGCCCACCGGCATTGGCCAACTCCAAACCCTGGAGGAGGAACACGCTCTCAACAACATTGGCCGCCGTCTCCGCTACGGCCGCCGCGGTTTCAAGATCTGACCCGTCGGCCAACTTCCGAGCTGCGGCCAACAGACAGCAGCTGACGCCAAAAGATGCCATCCCGGTATCGACGATGCGTACCGGCAATGCAACCTGGTCGGCGGCCAATCGGGCGCTGTCGATCGTTCCCGAGTAGGCAGAGCCAACAAGTACGCAAAGGACCTGATCGGCTCCGGCAGCCTGCGCTGCGTCGAACCCGTCGAGAAATCGAGCCGGGCTGGGTTGAGCTGTCGTGACTTCGGACTCCCCCGGTCGGAAGCGCTCGAAAAACCCGTCGGCGTCGAGGTCAACTCCTTCGGTGTACACGTGCCCATCGATCTCGATGGTGACCGGTACAACTGACACCCCCCAGGTCGCGGCCAACTCAGGGGTGAGTTGCGAACTGGAATCGGTGACGAGGGCGACGGGCATGGAAGAAGACTGCTCTCTACAGAAACTGGGGCAGCTCTAGTTTGACCGCCCTATAGAGACCGGGCGGCAATGTCGAGCAGTCGGTCGGGATCAAGCACGGTGATTCGGCGCCGACCGGTTGTGAGCACCCCGGACTCACGGAGTTGGCGGAGGGCCTTGGATGTTCCTTCCCGAGACAAACCGGCCCACTGACCGAGTTCCTGTTGAGAGATCGGCATGACGACATCGACCGGAGCGACCGTGTTGATCAGCCCCATTCTGGTGATGAGGTCGACGAGGCGAGCTGCCACTCGGGCAATGATCTCCCGATCGCTCGATTGGACGAACTGGTCGCTGAGGGACCGCAACCGGCTGCTGATCGACCTCGTCATACTGAGCAAGATGTCGGGGTGGGCCGTGATGACCTCAAAGAACGCGGCCGCCGAAATCTCCAGGCACTCGGTGGGTTGCATCGTCCACGCAGTCGCCGAACGAGGGAGGCCTTCCAGAACACCGAGTTCGCCCCAGAGATCCCCTGGACCACTCAGGGTCATCAAAACCTGGCGACCGGCGGTGGTGTTTCGCTCGACACGAAGCAACCCACTTCTGATCACGAAGAGCGAGTGCGACGGGTCGCCTTCGAACGCCAGACACGTACCTGTCTCGAAGCGACGCGTACGACCGGTCTTGAGGAGAGCTGATTGAGAGAGAGGGGCGAGGGCGTCAAAGAACGGGGGCTCGAGCCCTTCGAAGAGCGGAGGAAACACGGGGGGGGCGATCGGCTGGTGGACGGACCCCCAATGTGCAACGTGGCGGTCACTGTCGTCAATACACCAGCTTGACCTTCCGCATTCAGCTCCGACGTTGCTCGGTCCAGAATCGGTGAGCGATGACGGCACTCGAGATTGCCGAGCCCAGCGGCAGCGCTCCGGTCGGGGCCGGACCCCATCCATTCCACAGCTGGCGACGCCACCACACGATCGAACCCACAACCCAGGTCAGCGACGCCATCGACGTGGCGGCAAACGCCCGCTGCCTCCATACCGGTAGCGCCGAGGTGGCGACAGCAACACCAAGGTCGAAGGGAAAGTACGCCGGAAAGGTCGACAGAACCTGGCCAACACTTGTTGCGACCCCTTTGCCACCGCGAAAGCCCGACCACACGGGGTAGCAGTGACCGACAACAGCCGATGTTGCCGCCACCTGGGCTCCTGCCGGTCCGGCCAGCGCTCCGCCCAGTCGCCCAGCCGCTGCCCCCTTGGCGATGTCGCCGGCAAGCACCACAAGACCAAAGGCCGGACCAAGAACGTTGGCTGCGTTGGCCGCCCCCGGATTACCGCTACCGGAGTCGCGAAGGTCGGGTCCTCCGGCCCAGCGAGTGACCAGGTCGGCGGTGGGCAACGTGCCAAGGAGGTACCCGGCGCCGGCGAGCCCTACCTGTCTCAACCAGCGTGCCACCTTCTCACTCTATGGCTCTCTCGATAGCACCGACAGAAATGGCGTGGTGGAACTGAAGCGTCCTGCTACATTGGTGCAGCCTTCACGGGCCAAGAGCCAATGTCACTAGCCCCCATCGTTCAGCGGCCTAGGACACTGCCCTTTCACGGCAGGAACACGGGTTCGAATCCCGTTGGGGGTACTAGCAATACCAAGAAGCAAG
>CALHBU010000016.1 GCA_937930655.1 uncultured Acidimicrobiales bacterium
CATTTGTCGTAGAAACCGAACTTCTCGGCCATGCTCTGGCAGTACTCGAAGATCTCGAAACCCGACGCAAACTTCATGGTCGGGAAGTACTCCATCTCTTCCAGCAGCGGCAGGTAGCTGTAGGACTCGACGTCGCACGCGATCCCGGGATAGCGGTTCCAGTACCAGGTTCCGCCGACGTCGCCGCCCTTTTCGCAGAAGCGGACGTCGGTGAACCCGGCCTCTCGAAGCTTGTACCAGAGCATGAGTCCGGCGAACCCGGCCCCCACAACCAAGACCTCGCACTCGTCGGTCAGTGCTTCTCGCTCTATGGGCTCCGCTGAGTAGACGTCTTCGGTGTATCGGCCGTAGTCGCCATCGGCGGTTTGATAGTCGGCAGCAGTCACATAGTCGGCTGCGCCGCGGCGGGCTTCTTTGAACTCCCGGTACCTGGCCTGCTCGGCGGCATCAAAGACCGCTCCGACCGGAGCAGTCGGTATCTCGGCCAGATCCTCACCCACGACGGCATAGCCAGTGCCCTTCACACCATCCATCCGGCTGGCGGCCCGAGTGTTGAAGATCTTCAATCCGGACTGTGGATCGACGGTGATCGGCTCGCTGCGCTGCATGGTTTGCTCCCCTGGTTCGCTAATCCAAAGCTAGCGCTACCAGCCTTGTGGGTTCCTAAACCGTTCGAGCACGTTGGCCGTGATTCGGGCCACATCGTTCTGGTAGTCGTTGGTGGCGAGTGCGCCGAACCAGGCAATAGACCCGGTCGAGAAAACAGCGCCGCCACCGTCGACCTCGTAGAAGACCATGTCGGCCCGGACGGTCGACATGTCCGACGCGTCCTTGACGGTGTAGTGGAACTCTTCTTTGGTCCGGAGCATCTCACCGTCGTGGTCGGTGGCCGAAGCCAAGACGACGGCGTGAGCAGGAGACCCGAGCTTCACGTCGTACCGGTCGATCTCCTGGCCGGCTGCTCCGCCACCAACGCCGTGGCCGCCTACGAGCTCCCCCCCGACCCCTTCGAAGATCCAATCGGTGCGTTCGGGGGCATCGAAGGTTCGCTTGTAGTCGGAACCTCGACCGAATCCCTGAGCGGCAAAACCGACACCACAGATCATGTTTGGCGGCCTGTCGAGCCGGCGCCACAACCCGCCGTACTCGCCACCAAAGGCGTGGTGGTATTCACCCGGTTCGGCTATCCACGCTCGTGTTCCATCCTCGGCCCGTCGAACCTCCATTGCTCCCGGCCAGTGATCGGAGAATGCGACCCGCCAGTAGAAACCGTTGCCCCCCAAATACATGAGACGACCGCCAGAACGCTGCCACTCCTCGAGCCCGTCCAGCATTGTGGTCGACCAATACTCGGGGTGGCTGCCGGTCACAATTACCCGATACCCGTCCAGGGCCGAGGGGCCTTCATCATGAAGCTGCTCGTCGGTGACCACGTCAAACGTCACCCCGTGATGGTGGAGGAAGGCGAGAATGTTGGTGTCGGGGGTGAACCCCCACGTGTCGGCGGCCGGTTTCATGTTCATGATCGGCCGGCGTCGGGATGAGAACATCACCCCACTGCGGTCAGGGTGGTACTCGTAGAGGCTGTAGCCAACTTCGGGGTGGTCCCGCAACCACGCATGGTTGGGTGGGGTCGAGCCGCTCCCCGGGGCCAACGTGGGATTGGAGAGATGAATGCGTTGGTTGGCGTAAGCCAAGTAGGTGGCCACCGGCATGAGGAACGCCACGTCGGCCCGCTGTCCGGCTGGAGCCGCCACGAAAAAGGGGGTGCGATCTTCTGCACCGTCTGCTCCCCGACTTCGGAAGCAGTACACCCCGCTCGACAGATCGGCTGGCACAGTCAGCTCAGCCGAAGTCTCCCATCCGGCGTCGTAGAGGTCGTCGGAGTGAAAGTGAACGGCGTCGTAGTGGCTTGGTTCGGTGGCCGGGGTTTGCGAGGTGCCATCCCAGCGTGGACCTCGTACGGCCCGGGCCGGGAGCTGATGGAGGGTGCCGTGGAGCTGGTGGGGGCCGGTGTCGTTCCAGCGGTCGCCTTCGAGCTCGATCGAGGCATCCCACCGGAAGGTGGCGGAATCTCGTGAGGCTGCTGGCTCGGTGGCCATCCACAACTCGCCGACTCGCCCGTCGAAGCCACGGCCAACGGTGAGCAGGTCGCCGTTTGCCGAACATGGAGCCTCGATCACTCCTCCCTGGGAGGAGCTGTCAGTGCCCGGTGACTGTGTCGGGTAGGCAGAAATGGTTAGATGCCCGTGGCCAGCATCGACCGACCAGATGAGGCTGTACCACCGACGGTGGTCGAGAGGACCGGTGCCGGACTCTTCAGGATTCAGGCTGAAGCCGTCCTTGGTCCACCAGACCGTGGCTGCCCCCAGCGATAGCACCGGTTGGGGCTCCTCGGGCCTGGTCGATGGCCGGACGGAGCAGCCAATAGTGAACGCATCCAGCTCGAGGAGTGGTGAGGGTCCGAAGGCGGCCCAGCTGCCGGGAACGAGCTTCTGGTGAAACCCCTCGACGGTTCGGGGAAACCCGGGCACATCGACCGTGCGTTCGACCATGCCCATCGATGGGTTGGCTTCGTCGCCGCAGATCAACTCGACAACGTCGACCACCACGTGGTCTGGATCGTCGCATGAGAGCTTGAGCTCAAGGCGGTCGCCAGCCTGGCAGCTCACTGGCTCGCAATAACCAACCATTGAAACACTCATTCGTGCACCTTCTCAGGGAAAATGGATCAAATCTCGTAAATCGTCTCACACATCGTTGGGCCCGACCGATAGGGCGCGATGACAGTGGCGACCTATCTAGTCAAAACTCGAACACTTTTTCGGTGTCTTGCGGCGACACTCGTTTTGGCAGCGGGACTCGTCGGTGTTGTTTCCAACCCGGCGCCGGTTGCTGCATCTCACACCAGCGACTTCGAAATCGATGGCGACTTCACCTCAACCACTGGCACCGACTGGGACACGCTTCCCGGCGCCGGGCAGCGGGACGATGTCAATGGCACCGATGGAGTCTGTACAACGGGCGCTGAAGACATTTACACCCAGAGCATCAAGATTGATGACGAGATGGTGCCGGTCGATCTGAGCGGAAACGTTCCTGACAAGACCGACATCTGCACATCGTGGTTCGGCACCCAAACCGATGGGCTGAACTCCTATGCCTATGGCATGTGGTGCCGTGGGGCCAATACCGGAGCGTTGAGTGTGTGGTGGGAGTTCAACCAGAGCTCAGACCAGCTCTTCCCAGACCCCACCAATCCTGACGGGGCGCTGCTTCATGATCGCGACGACGGCGACATGCTCATCGGTTTCCTGCTCGGCAACAGTGGCGCAGAGTTCGCCTATGCCGTTTGGGACGAAGCAGCGGGCGAATGGGACGGCCCAACCATCATCGACCCCACCTACGTCCACTGGGCACTGAGCGACGACGAGCTCTGCGCTGAGATGTCAATCGACCTGCGAGCTTTCGGCGAAGACATCGGCTGTTCGATCTTTTCCAGTATGAACACCATTAGCCAGACCGGTGGCGCGTCAGCATTTCACACCGCGAACGTCAAAGATTTTATCGCCCCATCCCCTGCCACATTCGAGACCTGCGGCGACCTCCAAATAGTCAAAGAAACAGACCCCGGAGGCTTTAGCGGGCCGTTCTCGATAACCCTGGCCTCTGCCACCACTGGCTACAACCAGACCCTGGATCTAGCCGCCGACGGCTCCAGCCTCATCTTCGAAGACATCAAATACGGCGTCGACTACACCCTCGTCGAGGCCACCGGTCCCGGCTACACCCTCACCAGTCTCTTGTGTGAGCACGAAGGAATCGTGGCTGACGTCCTGGCCGGCGACGCCGTTCCCATCGTTGTGAACTCGGTCGTCACCTGCACCTTTGTAAATGACATCGACGCCGCGTTTGTGACGATCGTCAAAGATGTTGTTGACGACGGAAGCGATATCACCGACTCGACCGCTTTCGATTTCAGCGGCGCCGGTGCAGACATCGACCCGACGTTCTCCCTCACCGACGATGGCACAGCCGCCGATTCGGTCACCTTTCCAGTCGGAATCGGCTCTGCTCCGTGGTCCATCACTGAGGGCGTCGACCCCATGTTCGACCTCAGCGACATCAGTTGTTCGACGGACGCGACTGCCGCCGATGTCACCATTGATGTGTCGACTGGCGAGTTGGTCATCAATTCGGTCGTGAAGGACGAGAACATCGTCTGCACATTCACAAACGAGAAGCTGATCTCAGAGATCACCGTGACGAAGACGGCCGACCCCACAGTCATTCGGCCTGACGGAACTGCGACGTTCACCATCGAGGCAGAAAACACTGGTGACGTCGATCTCACCAGCATTGTTGTCGACGATCCTGAGTGCACCTCGCTCACTGGTCCTACCGGTGACGACGGCGACGCTGTCCTGAACGTCGGTGAGACCTGGGCCTATACCTGCACCGTCGACAACGTCACCGCTGGGTTCACCAACAGCGCCACGGTCAGCGGTACCGGTCCCGACCTTGTGGTCGTTGAGGACACCGACACCGCCCCAGTGCAGGTGTCCGACCTCACGGTGGTGAAGACCGCCGACTCAGGCACCGTTGCATCTGGTGAAACAGCGACCTTCACCATCGAAGTAGAGAACACCGGAGACGCCGATCTTTCAGGAGTGGCCCTAGACGACCCACAGTGCACCACCGTGACCGGGCCGACCGGGGACGACGGAGACAACATTCTCGAACCGGGCGAAATCTGGGCGTACAGCTGCAGCGTCGACAATGTCACCGCGGGGTTCACCAACACCGCCACGGTCGAAGCGCTCGATGCTGAGGGCAACGTGGTCGCCGACAGCGACACCGCCGACGTCGCAGTGTCAGGTATCGCCATCGTAAAGACCGCCGACACTCCGGTTGTTGTCTCTGGCGATGCCGCCGTCTTCACCATTGAGGTCGAGAATACGGGTGAGGTCGATCTCGACCCCGTCTCCGTGGTCGATGGCCAATGCGACACGTTGACCGGCCCTGCCGGTGACGACGGCGACGGAATCCTCAACCCCGCCGAAACCTGGACCTACACCTGCACCGTCAACAACGTCACCGCAGGATTTACCAACACAGCCACCGCAACAGGCACCGACCCCTCAGGCAACACCCCAGAAGCCACCGACACCGCCGACGTCGCTGTGTCCGACATCGCTGTGGTCAAAACCGCAGACTCAGCCACAGTTGTTTCTGGCGATGCCGCCGTCTTCACCATCGAGGTCGAGAATACGGGTGAGGTCGATCTTGACCCCGTTGTCATTGACGACCCGCAATGCACGACCCTCACCGGCCCTGTTGGTGACGACGGCGACGGAATCCTCAACGCAACTGAGGTCTGGACCTACACCTGCACCGTCAACAACGTGACAGCCGGGTTTACCAACACCGCAACCGCAACCGGCACCGACCCCTCCGGCAACACCCCCGAAGCCACCGACACCGCCGAGGTTGAGGTAGCCGAGCTAGTCGTCACCAAGACAGCAACCAGCGACCTCGTAGTCGTCGGCCAGGACGCCACCTTCATCATCGAAGCATTCAACGCAGGCGAGACCGACATCGTCGGGGCAACGATGAACGACCAGATCTGTGACGCTGTCACAGGCCCGGCAGGCGACAACGGTGATGCAGTCCTCAACCCGGGAGAAACCTGGGTGTGGACCTGTCAGGTCCTCGCCGTGACGGAAGGTTTCACCAACACTGCGACCGTCACTGGAACGACGCCTGGCGGGGAGCCGATTGAGGGTGGCGACACCGCCGTCATCACCACGGCTGGCATTCTGGTCGAGAAGACCGGCGATGCCGAGGCAGTGCTCAACGGAGCAACGGTGGGCTACGAGATCTCGGTCTCTAACCCGGGAGCCATTCCGATTGACAATGTCACCGTTACAGACGACCTCTGCACCCTCGCCGGCCCCAACGGTGACGATGGAGATCAAGCGCTCGCTCCCGGAGAGGTGTGGACCTACACCTGCGCCCTTGAGATAAGCGAAAACACACTCAACACTGCGTCGGCCGAGGGTTACGACGCTGATGGCAACCGCTACACCGATTCCGACGATCACATGGTTTGGGTAGCAAAAATCGATCTAGTGAAGTCCGTAGATCAGCCAATAGTCACACCTGGTAGTGAAGTGGTGTGGAAGTTTGAGATCACCAATAGCGGCTTGGTACCACTGGGCGAGGTCAAGCTCGAAGATCCGCTTTGTGACTCAGCCATTGCTGGTCCGATCGAGATCACCGGAAATGGAGATTCGATCCTTGATCCCAACGAGCGCTGGTCGTACTCCTGCACCGCGGTCATCACTACGAACGTCGTGAACGTCGCGATGGTCTCGGGCCTCCCCTATCACCCGACGCTCAATACGCCACTCGTCTTGGGCAACAGTGTGCAATCGGTCAGCGCTTCATCGACGGCGAGCGTCACCGTTGTCGCCGACACCACCCCGCTGGCCTTCACTGGATCGACAGTGAAGCCCCTGATCATCTCTGCGCTGCTTCTGATGGTTGTCGGCTCGTTGATGCTCGGCTTCCGCAAGCGCAGGGACGACTTCGCAGACCAAGCCTGAGTTCTGGCTGCGACGCTTTGTCACGCCAGCGTCCTTCTCTTTCTTAAAGGCCTATTCCTTCAAGCATTTTTCGTTCGAACTCCCCATGAGGCAACCATCATTGCGGTGACACCGGCAAGCGCTCCCCAGAATGGAGAACCGACCTTGGCCACCGTGACACCAGACAGGGTCACGACGAAGGTGAACATTGCCGCCTCTCGATGTCCCTCGTGTTCCACCGCAGTGGCGAGGCTGTTGCCAATGGTGGGAAGAAGCGCCAGGGCCGCCACGATGTGAATCAACTCGGTGGGGAACGCTCTCAGTGCGGCGGTAATCGTCGTCCCGAAAAGTGCGGCCACCAGATAGAAGCCGCCGTTGGCCAACGCTGCGGTGTAGCGGCGGGCCGGATCCTCATGAGCAGGCGCTTCGAGGCAGATCGGCGCCGACACTGCCGACAAGTTGAAGGAATAGCCCCCGAATGGAGCAAGCAGCATGGTTCCAAGGCCTGTACTTCCAACGACTTTGGAGATCGGCACGTCGTACTTGGCGTTGCGAATGGCGGCAACCCCGGGGAGGTTCTGTCCGGCCATGGTCACGATGAACAGTGGGATGGCCAGGCCGATCATGGCGCTCAAACTGAAAGACGGCGCCATGTACACCGGCCGAGCCAGCGACAAGCCGATCTCTTCGGTCCTGATGGAACCGGACAGCAGCGACGTGACGATGCCAGCCACCAGTACCGCCACAACCGCGTATCGGGGCGCCAGCTGCCGTGACACCATGTAGACGAGGGTAGTGATGACGATGAGCCACGGAGCGGTGGCGGCATCTGCGAAACCACTCAGCACAAACCTGGCGAGCACGCCGGCCAGGAGTGCACTGACCAACGCCACCGGGATGCGGTTCATGAACCGTTCGAAGAGGCCTGAGAAACCGGCGACGGTCATCAGAATGCCATTGACGATGAACGCTCCGATGGCCTGGTCAAGCGTGAAGTCGCCAGCCGACACCGTTGCCAGTATTGCCGCGCCGGGGGCCGAGAACGCCACCATCACCGGCACCCGCAACTTTAAGGACGGGACGATGGTGAGCACCGCCATACCAAGACACAATGCCCACACCCACGAAGCGACCTGCTCGTCGTTAGCACCGACTGCCCTGGCCGCCTCGAACACGATCACGATGCCGCTGGTAAGACCCACCAAGGACGCAACGAAACCGGCTGTAATCGTCGACAGCGAGAAGTCCTGCAGAATCGGCACCGGGGCACGCTAACCGTCATTAGCTAATGCTGGGCTCGCCGCTGCCGAATCTTCGGCGAGGAAGTGCGAGTGGGTCTATCGACCCTTCATCAACTAGCAATCTCAATTGCTTGCCAAAGCGCGCCGACAACCTTTGGGTGAACGCAGGGCGACTGGCAAGAACACTATGGGTGACGCTTGGGCTGCTCTTGGCCGTGGCCACGGGGACGACCAGTGCCGTATCTAGTTCTGACAGCGAGCAGAGCGTCCCCAGAAACGCACTGCGATCACCACAACAGACATACGCTGACCACCGGGTCAGAGAGGTAAGCGCTGGGGAAGCCAACATCGATATCCCTGCGGTTGACTTCGTCGGGCAGACGGCAGGTGCTCCCGGTGAGCAGCTGCCTACCGCGATCTGGAACCTCACTGACGAGGATCCGCTCGTACTCGCTGGCTACACCAACAGCGCCACCTACGAGGTCGCATTGCCAGCTGGTTGGCATGTCACCCGTGGAGCGTCATTCCGAGCCGAGGTCATCGCCAGCACCATTGTCGGTGATGAGGCCGCCGTCCGCATCGATATCGCTGACCGTCCCGCCGTCACCTGGAATCCGTCCGTTGACGAACAACTTCGTGTTCCGTTGTCCACCGAGCTCTTTGCCGAGCCCTTCAGTGTCACCGCCGCCACCACATCTCCTCTTACCGACGAGGTCGCCTTCGAGTGCTTCGATCGCGGTCACGTTGCACGCTGGTTTGACCTTGGCCTGCCACGGGTTGAGGCGGTCATCGAGCCGGTAGACATCGACGTCTCCCGAGCGATGAGCGGCATGGGCCAGATCTCCATGCTCACCGGCGAGCCCATCACCGTCGTCCTCGAAACCGAGAGCACGCCGGCGATGCTCGAGGCCTTGGGATCGGTCGTTGCTGGAGTTTCTCAGCACCATCTTCCCGCTGGCTGGCTGGTCCAGGACCAATCAACGGCACAGACTTCTCCCGGTGCATCGA
>CALHBU010000017.1 GCA_937930655.1 uncultured Acidimicrobiales bacterium
GCGATGGCGTTGAATGAGCGAGAACGGTTCGAGTTGTATGAGCGGCTGAGTGAGGTGCTCGGTGAGGAGTATGGAGGTCGTCTGATGGAGATTCTTCCCCCGACCACTTGGCAGGACCTAGCGACAAAGGCTGATCTCGCTGTGCTCAAAGCCGAGCTCCGTGCTGAGTTCTCCGGAGAGTTCGCCTCCATCAGAAGTGAGGCCGCCACCAACCTCCGCATCATGGTTGGAGCCCAACTGGGTACCTTCCTGGTGCTGTTCGGGCTCATCGTCTCTCGATTTTGATCGTCACGATCCGGCCCATGGAAGTCGCCTGATGGAGATTCTCCCCACAACCAGCTGGCAGGATCTGGCCACCAAAGCGGATCTCCAGCAAATGGCAACGCAGCTCAAGGCGGAGCTTCAGACAGAGTTCTCGGGCGAGTTCGCATTGATCCGTTCTGAGATGGCTGACCTCCGCGGTGAGACCGCCAACACCCGCATGGAAGCAGCGACCAACTTGCGAATGGTGCTCGCTACTCAGCTCGGCACGTTCCTGGCGCTGTTCGGGCTCATCGCTAGCCGTCTCTGAACCTACGAGCGCGCTCGTTGGCTACTCCTCGAGCAGGCCCGACATCCGCTCGCAGGTGTCGATGAACTCCTCGACCATGTCCATCACAACGCGGCCGGCGGGCAGCACCTTGTCGGCATTGCCAACGACCTGCCCGACGAAATACTGGGACAGCTTGGCCGCCCCGTCGCTGGCGTGTGCGTAGTTGCGGATCCGAGCCTGGGGTCGGGCAACGAGCTGGCTCTGGAGCGGCATCGGCAACGGATCGGGTGTGTCTTCGCGCTCCCATTCCTGGGTCCAAGCGCTCTTCAACATCCGAGCAGGCTTCCCCGTCATCGAGCGACTTCGGGTCGTGTCGGTGCTGGCGGCAGCAACGAACTTGTCCTTGATGGTCGGCACCACCTCGGACTCCTCAGTCGTGAGCCACACCGAACCGCACCACACTCCCTCGGCTCCGAGGGCCATGGCTGCGGCCATCTGTCGTCCTCGTCCGATTCCCCCCGCTCCGAGCACCGGAACCGGCGCCACCGCATCAACGATCTCAGGGATGAGCACCATCGATGCGATCTCGCCTGTGTGACCGCCGGCCTCGTACCCCTGGGCGATGATGATGTCGGCCCCGGCGGCCTTGTGTCGCACTGCGTGAGACAGGCTGCCGGCGAGGGCCGCAACCTTCACACCACGGGCACGGGCCATTTCAACCAGTTCCGGTCCTGGAGGCCCGAGTGCGTTGGCGATCAGCGAGATGTTGTGGGCGAGGGCGATCTCCACCAACGGCATCGCTCGGTTGTGCGTCAGGGAGAGACCGGTCGTGGAGTCCTTGCTGTCCCGAGGAGGCAAGTCCGGCACCTCATAGCGATCCATCACCTCGTTCATGAACTCGAGATGCTCGTCGGGGATCATGGCCTTGGTCTTCTTGACGTCGAGGCCCCCTTCGTCGGACCCGACGTACTTGGTGGGGATGAGCAAGTCGACACCGTACGGTCGGCCGTCCAGCTCTTCTTCGATCCACGCAAGGTCGATCTCGAGCGCTTCCGGGCTGTGCCCGACCGCCCCGAGGACACCCAGCCCTCCCGCCTTGGACACCGCCACGACAACATCTCGACAATGGGTGAAGGCAAGGATCGGAAACTCGATCTCGAGCATCTCGCAGATCTGACTCTTCATAGAATCAGTCTTCCACGACGGCGCACACACGAACATCTCGGCGAGCAATGCGGCCTCCAACCTCAGGATTATGGTCGGCGCTCAGCTGGGCACGTTCCTCGTGCTTTTCGGGCTCATCGTCTCCCGTCTCTAAGGTGGTCTGAACCCAGAGGGAGTAGCCATGCCGCTGTTGTGTGACCGAACCGGCCATGTGGCCGTACTGACGCTGAGCCGACCCGAGGCCCGCAACGCCTGGGACGAGGACTTCAACGAAGGCCTCCGAACGCTGCTGCCCGAGCTCGAAGCCGACAGCGATGTTCGCTGTGTGATCCTCACCGGCGACGAAGCGGGTGGCGCATTCTCCGCCGGAGCCAACTTGGCCAAGAAGACCACCCACACGGTGGCATCACCGGCCGAGTTCATCGAGAAGATCCCCAGCTGGCAGCACTTCGCCGCCAACCTCATCAGCGACTTCGCCAAACCAACCATCGCCGCCGTCAACGGCTTGGCCATCGGCATCGGCTCCATCGCCACCTACAGCTGCGACATGATCGTGGCCTCGGACCGGGCCGAGTGGCGGGCCCCGCAGGTGCAGCTGGGCGTCATGCCGGCGTACGGCGGCTCGCCCCGTCTGGCCCGATGGGTGGGCAAGGGCAACGCCATGAAGTCGGCGCTTGGCTGGCCCATCGATGCCGAGGAGGCCTACCGGATCGGCCTGGCCCAATGGGTGGCCCCGCACGACCAGATGATGGACCAAGCCATGGAGGTGGCAAACCGCATCGCCGGCCTGCCGCCGCTTGCAACCCGGCTGGCCAAGGAGTCACTCAACCGAGGCATGGACATCCCCAATATCAAGGACGCATCGGTGGCCGACATCTACCGATTCGCCGCCCTCAGCCAGACCGAGGACTCCATCGAAGCCCACCAGGCCTGGCGCGACCGTCGGGAACCCGACATCAAAGGCCGCTGAGTCGCCGCAGCTCAACCAGCCGGCACCAGACAGCCTGCGAGCGGTGACCCCGGAGGCAAAGCAACCGCGGCGGAACGGCTGGACTCCACCGACTGACTGGCCCGGTCAAGCTGGCCCATCTCGACTTCGGCTTTGGCCTGACGGAGTCCGCCGATCACGTTCCCCAGCACCAGACGGTCACCGTCACTGATCTGAGGGCTCGTCCCTAGCTCATCCTCCAAGGTTCCAAGCGAGCCAATCATCTCGTCGAGGGCCGAGATCTTGTCTGCGTCCGACACCGTCTGATCGTCGATGAACTGCTCGAGCTCGTCGAATGAGAACGGCACATCCCGTTCGAACTGGCTACAGGCTGCAGCCACTGACGCGTCGGACGCAACCTCGGTGGGGGACGAGTCCGAACCCTGGCGTAGGAACACGCCCAGGCCGATGAGCATCAGGAGCACTGCGGCCGCAGCCAGCAACGGCCGACGTCGGGACGGCGGCTCCGGTCGCGGTTGGAAGGTGATGAGTTCGGCGTCGTCGACCTCATCTGACTCCGGAGGTGCGGCGTTCTGGGGTGTGTCAGGTCGGCCGGAGCCAAGGGTTTGGGCCAGTGCATTGGCCAGCGTCTGCTCGAATGCAGCCGGCACCTGCTCGACAGGCTGGTCGACAAGAGACAACAGCTCCCGAAGTTCGGCGTCATCGATAGGCCGATCGCTCACGGCGTGTCCTCCGGTGGCTGATAGTGCTCTCGGAACGCCCGTCGGGCCCGGGCCAGCAGCGATTCCACCGAGGCGGTTGTCGCTCCGAGGGACTCGGCGATCTGCGGGGCCGGCATGCCGTCGACGTAGTGAAGAATCAGTACGGCCCGGTGGCGGGGCGAACACTGGTCGAGGGCGGCCAGAACTGCCGGTCGTCGTTCGTCGTGGTGCCAGTCGGCGGGCAGCGTCACCATGTCACTCCTGTCGGGGCGGATGAGGTGATCTTTGGCCTTCCGTCGGCCGGCTTTCCGCCAGTAGTCGATCACCTTGTTCCGGGTCACCGACATCAACCAGGCCGCAGTCACCGTCGCGCCGGCACCATCCCGAAAGGCCACGGCTGCGGCGTGGAACACCTCGGCGGTCACGTCTTCGCCTTCGACCCGCCCCAACCGGGTCGTCGCGTAGCGGTAGACGGTCGGGAGATTCTCCCGATAGAGCCGTTCGAACTCCGAGTCTCTCAACGTCATGGTTTCTCGGGTTTGCTTCTCCCTGGTTCGGGCATGTCGAACAAACCGGTCACCCTTTGCCCGACGGTTTGCCGGGTGTCCAACCATGGCATCGATCACACCAAACCTCATCGTTCGACACGGCCCCATCCTG
>CALHBU010000018.1 GCA_937930655.1 uncultured Acidimicrobiales bacterium
TCCGAACGCCTTCCACACGCCGAAGCCTTCGGGGCCGGGCTCGAAGTAGTAACGCTCGAGGTGCTGAAAGGGTCGGTCCGGTTCGTTCGTTTCGTGGCCGGGGATGTGGACTTTGCGAAAGGTCGCTACTTCTGTGCCGTCGCGCTCGACCAACATCATCGAGTTGTAGTGATGAACGCTGCCGTCGGTGTCGGTCTGGAGATCGGCAAAACCAAGAGCAAAACCGATGCCAAGGCCCTTGGCTTCGTCGAAGAGCCGCTTTGTCTCCGGACCCGGCATCTCCGTCTCGTAGAAGCTGTCGATCTCCTGCTGGTCGGTGAGATGCCAGCGGGGGAAGAAGGTAGTGAGCGCCAGCTCGGGGTAGACCAGCAGCTCGACGCCGGCGTCGGCCCCCTGGTGAAGCAACACCAGCAGACGCTCCACAACATCGTGCCGGGAATCGGCCCGGGCAATGGGGCCGAGCTGGGCTGCGCCAACGGTGAGGGCTCTCATACAGCTGCTCCATCGGCCAAGTCACGCAGAACTTGCAGCAACACGTTGGCTCCGGCTTCGAGATCGTCGGGGTCGGTGTGCTCGGCCGGATTGTGACTGATGCCGTCGCGGCTAGGCGTGAAGATCATGGCGGTGGGGCAAACCCGAGCCAACATCTGCGCATCGTGGCCCGCCCCCGACGGCATTCGCATGGTACTGAGACCGAAATCAGTCGCTGTCTGGTCGATCAGATCGGCGACCGTCGGGCTGAAGTCGACCGGTTCGAAACGGGCCAGTGACCGGGTGGAGATACGCACCCCTTCGGCCTTTGCGAACCGATCAAGTTCTATTCGAAGTGCCTGCTCTGCTTGCTGCAGCGTTGCCTCGTCGGTGTTGCGAAGGTCAACGGTGAGGACGGCGGTGGCGGCAACAACGTTCACCAGGTTGGGATGCAGATCGATGGCTCCGACGGTGGCAACCTGCGGATGACCGATCTCGTTGGCTAGACGGCGAACCCAGGTGGTGATCTCGGCCGCCACCAGGCCAGCATCGTGTCGGAGCCGCATGGGGGTGGTGCCGGCGTGGTTGGACTGGCCTTCAATGGTGATCTCGGTCCACGAGATGCCCTGGACTCCTTCGACCACCCCGATCTGGACCCCGGCTTCTTCCAACACCGGGCCTTGCTCGATGTGGAGCTCGACAAAGGCATGAGGAGCTGGCCCCGGGCACGGCATCGAGCCCAGATAGCCGATCCGTTCCAGCTCACTACCGGCGGTGACCCCATCGATACCGACGGTGTCGTGAGCCTCCTCGACACCCATCCCACCGACATACACCAGCGAGCCCATCATGTCGGGGGCGAAACGGGCCCCTTCCTCGTTGGAGAAGAAGGCGACAGCCAGGGGGTGCCGGGTGGTGATGTCGGCCGCGGCCAGCGTCTCGACCACTTCCAAGCCGGCCAACACCCCGAGGTTGCCGTCGTAGCGACCGCCGGTGCGGACAGTGTCGATGTGGCTTCCCGTCATCACCGGTGGCAGGTCTTCGGTGCCGGGCCGAACGGCGACAACGTTGCCGATTGCGTCGATCGACACTTCGAGGCCCAGATCTCGCATCCAGGTGACTACCAGACCCCGACCGGCCCGGTCAGCATCGGTGAAGGCCAGACGCGACGACCCGGTAGTGCCCTCAATGCCACCGACGGCCGAGAGCTCGGCCAAACGATCGAGCAGTCGCTGCCGATCGATGCGGAGCGGCGGCTGGGCGGACATGCCGCCATGGTACGACCCCGCGTGACCCTGAGAGATGTCTGACTGTTCGGGGGTTGACTCAGGGTGAATCCTGATACCCGTCACCGCTGACAACAACGAAGCTGGAGGAATGAACTCCTTAGTACGTTCTGCCGTCACCGCAGCCGCTGTCTGCCTCGCCGCCCTTGCTACGAGCTCGTGTGCCGGTGGTCTCGACCTGTCGTTCAGCGACCAGATAACGGGCTCGGGCAACGTCACGACCGAAACGTACGACCTGGGAGACTTCGATGAGATCGATGTGTGCTGCGGGCTCGACGTTCTGTTTGAGATCGACCCCGAGGGCGAGACCTCGGTGTCGATCTCAGCCGATGACAACATCCACGAGTATCTCCGAATTGAGGTGGTGGACGATGCCCTCACGGTCACACCGAAGAACAATGTGAACCTCAACTTCAAGAGTCAGATCGTGGTCTCGGTTTCCGGGTATGAGATCACCGAAGTAGAACTGAGGGACGGCACCTACGCCACCGGCACCTTCCCTTCGGTCGATCAGTTCACCCTCAAGGTCCGTGACGGTTCGGACAGCGACATCACGGTTGATGCCGAAAAGTTCGTCGTAGAGGCCGCCGACGGCAGCGACCTCGATCTCGAGGGCCGGGCCGGCTTCGTCGACGTGAAGGCCTCCGACGGCAGCGATGTTCGAATGAGTTCAGTTGAGGCCAACGACGTGAAAGTGGAAGCCACCGACGGATCAGTGGTCGAGGTTCGGGCCACGAACCTCGTCGAAGGCAAGGCGACTGACGGCTCAGATATTGGTGTGTGGGGCGACCCGTCAACCCTTGACGTCGAGACCGATGACAGCTCCGACGTCGATCGCAACTAGCCGGATCCGCCGAGGAAGTCAGCACTCTCAAGGAGAAGGGCTTTCCATCGGGCCTCGTCGGGGTCCAGAACCGCGGCCCATTCCTTGAAGACCTTCCCGGCCGGAGCAAACGACTCAGCTACGCCTCCCTCGATCAGCTCACTCACCCGGTCCTTTGGAAGCTTCACAACCAGACCATGGGTGGTGTGGTGGGGCATCCCCAGAAACTCCGATTTCCCTTTGGCGTTGTTGATCCGAAGACAACGACTGCTCATCATCGTGCCCTCGAAGATTCGGTCATCGGCCGCCATCACCTCGGCCGCCACATCCCAGAAGAGAGTGTTCTCATCCTGGCTGGCCGTCATGCCAGGTACTCCTTCAACCAAAGGTGGACGGGTACCAGCTCGCTCAGTTTGTCGACGCAGAATCCGGTGAACCGAGGCAGCGTTGCTGTTGGCGGTGTGGGCTCGTGCCATCGGGCCTGGATAGCGGTATGACGCAGCAGGTCGGCTCGAGGATGGTCATTGCCCCACGGCTTCGGTGCGTTCTTGAGGGACGCACCATCAAGGTCGTAGGTCGGGTGTTTCTGCAATGGAGCAAGGGCGTCAACCAGCACCTGCCCGCTGTCGTCGTCGGCCACGGCCTCTCGCCATTTCTCGCGAGTGACCTTGTCGAAGCTGATGCCGCTGGCAAACCCAACCGAGTCATGGGCGATGCGGATCCAGAACATGGGGCTCGACTTCTTGTCGACCCCGTCCCAGGTGGTGAGCATCACCGCGTCCTTGTAGAGCACCGACTTGTCCTTGGCGAAGCGTAGGTCTCGGTTCATCGGGGACACCGAGCCGCCAATTTTGGGATTAACGGTGAGCTCGGAGCCGACCTGTTCGCTCAGCTGCTCGGCGACCTGGGAGATCAACCCGACGGCCGGGTCGAGCAGACCCTTCTTGAGATCAGCTTTGCCTGCCGCGTAGTCGTCACGAGACCAGCCGGGGAGCTTGGCTAGCGTGGCCAGGGCACTCGACTCGAAGCCTTCAAAGGTTCGGATCATGACGATCAGTCAAGCATTAGTAGTGGCCGAGTGGAAGGCCTTGTTTGACTTGCTGGCGAGCGTTGACTGGTCAGCCGCACTCTGGGTGGGCGGCCAGCGCGTCTTCCATTGCGGCCTCGGCCACCGGTTACTCCGGTCGGAGAGGCAGGCCCTGTTCACCTTCGATAACCGACAGCAGAACGTCCACCTGATCAGCGACATCGGACTTGGCAGCGGCAACGGTGAACCCATCCGCTGCTGACGGACTTCCGGAGCGCCTACCGAGCAGGAAGGCCGGACCCTCGGCATCGGCATACCGGTGCTCGTGCAGATACAGCTTGGGCTTGATCTGCGCCGGGTCGCCGTTCTCGGGACAGAACACCAGGCAATTTCCGCAGTCGTTGCACGACTCAGCCATCACCACGTATTCCCAACGATTGTCCCCGATCGGGCTCGGCAACTTCAGGAAGGCGTCGTTGGGACACACCGTCACGCAGAGATTGCATGCCACGCAGCCCCACATGGCCAGATCGTTGTCGACCTGTCGTGGCAGCTTGGCGGTGGCTTCTGCTCGATAACGAGAGTCGGGGGTGTAGAGCGAGGCGACATAGATATCGAGCCTCCCTGCTCCCCCGGCAGCAACCATCGACTCGACCGAGTCGCACCCGGCGTCGACTACCGCCGCCTGGAGTTTCTTGAGAGCCGGGGCCAGCCGGCCATAGCCACCGGGCTTCAAAAGGTCGCTGCATATTGTCACCGGGACCAGGCCAAGAGCGACCGAGTCAGCCAGATTGTCCTTGTCGATACCGGCCGACCAGCTGACTTGGATTGGGGCATCAGCCTCTCCCTCGATTCTCAACTGGCCGGGGAGAGCCCGGTGCAGTTCGGCCAACAACGTCATGGCCAGCACGTGGAGCGGCGGACCCGACAGGTACATGGTGTCGTCGGGCATGAACCCCTTGTGGTTCTCGACGATCATGGTGTTGGTCAGCTTTACGCCGAACGCCTTGCCATGACTCCAAGCAAACTCCTGCAGCTCGGCGATCAGCTCGACGCCTCGTTCGAACTGCAGGTCGGCGTCGAAGTCCGATGAGCGGAGCCTCAGCTCGTCGTGTCCAAGCGTGTCGTGAAGGATGCCGGCCACCCGATCGTGACCCAGAAGCGTCGGGTTGAGTTTCACGATCACGTTGAGACCATGCCGCGTGATCAAGTGCTTGGTGATGGCTTCGATTTGCTCGGGAGGACACCCGTGAAAGGTCGACAGGGTCAGGGTGTCGGAAACAAGGGGGGCGAATTCGAGGTCGGCGAACTCGGCCCACGGGCCCGTGATCTCGGTCCGAAGACGGTCGATGACGGCCGTGGCGTCGGTCATCCCATCAATAAAGGCCGACACCTTGTCGGTGCTTATGCCTTCCAGGTCGTACCCGACCGACAGATCGAACACATGGGGCCCGGGGTCGCTTCCGACGAACGGTTGGAGCGGCTCCCAGCGACGGAGAATGTCCAGAAGCATGTGGGCTTTGACGTACTCGTCGAGTGATTCGCGCACCGAGAGCTCTTGGCTCCATTCGATGTTGTAGCCGACGGTCTCCATGTCGATGCACGGACGATTGATGACCAGATCGTCGATGACCTGCACCGTCTTGAGCTCGAACAACCGCCCACCGCCCAGCCAGCCGAGCACGATGTTCTGCGCAAGCTGGGTATGAGGACCGGCCGCGGGACCGACTGGCGTGGCGATTGATCGACCGAGAAAGTCGACCGACAGATCAGGACCCGAGGACACGTCGAAGAATCGGGCGGTCGGAAGATCGAAGATCCGTTGCCTGCTGTGCCACTCCCGGTCGATCCGATCGAGCAGTTGTGTGAGTGACAGCGGTGTGAGTTCTTCGGGCCGGGTGCTCATCGCACACCGGCTTGGCGGAGGGCGGCCCGAACCCGAGGTGGGGTGAGCGGGAAGGTATCGAACCACACGCCGGTGGCATCGTGGAGGGCGGCAGCGATGGCCGGCGCGTAGGCCATGAGCGGCATCTCGGCCATGCCCCGCACCCCGAACGGGCCACGAGGGTCGGGGATCTCCAACAGTACGGAGCGAACCTGCTCCGGGATGTCACCGATACCGGGGATGAGATAGCCACTGAACCGTGGATTGAGCACTCGGCCAGCTTCGACCCGCAGATTCTCCGAAAGCACATACCCGTGGGCCTGGACTACGCCGCCCTCCACCTGGCCAGTTGCCAGCTGAGGGTTGATGACCCGGCCGACGTCAACCGCGCAGACAACGTCGTGCACAACGATGTGCCCGGTTTCGATGTCGACCGTGAGGTCGACCGCTTCAGCAACGTACCCGTAGGCGAAGTTCGGGGTGCTGGGAGCACCGTCGGGATCGAGCATCTCGGTGGGCGGAGGGGTGTACCGGAAGTCGCCTACGGCGGGGCGGTCGCCGTTCTGCCACGCCTTTCGCGCTTCCTCCGTTGCGCCCAGGATGGCGTTGCCCGTCATCCAAGACAGCCGGGAAGCCGAAGCTGAACCAGAATCGCCGGTGGTGGCGGTATCGGAGAACGTCCCGGCCACTGCGCTGGTGGGGAGGCCCGTGGCCTCGGCCGCCATCTGTAGAAACGCCTGGTGGGCGCCCTGGCCGACCTCGGCGCCAGCCAGGAAGACCTCGGCACTGGTCGGCTCTTCTTCCTCGCCGTGGAGCACGATCGTGGCCTCCGACCGCTCGGGGAAGCCAAACGAGAACCCCACGTTCTTGTAGGCACAGGCAAAGCCTCGACCTCGGCGGGCGGTTGCGGCGCTCGGCGGCAGGCTGGCGAAGGCGGCGACTGGCTGGGCCGGTCGTGGTGGGGCTTCCCAGTCGGCGGCAATGGCGCATTCCTCGACCACCTCAGGGAGGCTCACGCCCGGCGGCAGCTCGGTGCCGGTGATACCGATGGACCCCTCGCCAACAACATTCCGGCGGCGGACCTCGACTGGATCGAGATGCAGCGCGGCGGCCAATCGGTTCATCTGCATCTCGGCCACGAAACAGCCCTGAGGACCACCAAAACCTCGGAAAGCACCCCCCGGTACGGCGTTGGTGTAGACCGCCCATGAGTCGATCCGGGCATGAGGCACTTCGTACGGCCCAGCCACCGTGAGGTGAAGGTTTCCCAGCACCTTGTTCGACGTGTAGTTATAGGCACCGGCATCGAGGTAACCATCGGCTTCGACACCCAGAATCAAGCCTTCGCGGGTGGCGGCCAGGCGGGCATGGACCCTCCCCCGATGACGCTTGTGATGGCCGACAATCGATTCCTCCCGGCTCCACTGGGTACGAACCGGACGGCGAATCTCCAATTCGTCCAGCTTCTTCGCCACCAGCGCCAGAACGATCTGGAGGCTCATGTCCTCCCGGCCGCCAAAGGCACCACCGATGGCCGGATAGATCACCCGAATGCGATCAGGTGGCATGTCGAGAGCGTGGGCGATCTGCTCCTGATCCTCATGGGTCCACTGGCCGGCCACCTCGACCGTGATGCGCCGCTCGTCATCGAGGTAGGCCAAGCCAGCCTCGGGCTGGAGATAGGCGTGCTCCTGATACGGCAGTTGGTACGTGCCTTCAACCACAATGTCGGCTCGTTCGAATGCCGAGTCGACGTCGCCTTTCCGAATCACATAGTGGTGGTAGGCGTTGCTGTCGCCCTCACCCTCAGGATGTAGGAGCGGGGCATCGTCAGCGAGCGCAGCGTCGATGTCGGCCAACAGCGGAAGCTGCTCCCAGTCCGACTCGATCAGCGCAGCCGCGGTTGTCGCCGCTCCGGGAGTTTCGGCCACGACGACTGCCAGATGATCGGCCTCCCATCGGGAGATGTCGGAGGCCACAGCCGATCGACCGGTGTTTTCCGGCCCGATCAGAACAGGCTGATCGAACATGGTGAGCCCGTACTCGTTCACCGGCACATCGGCGGCGGTGAGAACGCAGAGAACACCCTCGACAGCCTCGGCAGCTCGAGTGTCGAGCCTGGTGATACGGGCGTGGGGCTGGTCGGTGAAGACCACCGAGGCATGAAGCATCTCTGGTGGCCAGAGATCCTGAGGGTAGGCGGCCCGGCCGGTTACCTTCTCGGCGGCATCGGTACGGGGTAGCGCCTGTCCGAGACTCACGACGTCGGTGCTTCCGACGGAGCCACAGCCTCGAACGCCGAGTGAATCTTGTAGTAGCCGGTGCAGCGACAGAGGTTGCCTGACAACGCCAACCGCAACTGATCGGGGTCAGGTGCCGGCTGTTCGGCAAGAAGGCTGGCGCCGGCCATGAGGAAGCCCGGTATGCAGTAGCCACACTGCACCGCCGCCTCGTCGATAAACGATTGCTGCAACGGGTGGAGCTCGGCAGCTGGTGGATCCTGGTCCTCCAGCCCTTCGATGGTCACCACCGTCGCGCCGTGGGCCCGGCCGCTGGGCACCAAGCAGCTGAGCACCGAGCTGCCATCGAGATGCACCGTGCAGGCGCCGCATTCTCCCTCGGCGCAGCCCTCCTTTGTGCCCGTCAGCCCGGCCGGCTCCCGCAGCCAGTCGAGCATGGTGCCGTCGATCCACGGTGCCGACACCCTGGTTCCGTTAACAACTGCGTCGACCGATGACCCCGACGTCAGTTCGGCGGAGACAACGGGGGCGGTCACCACTGGTCCACCCAGAGTGGGTAAGTTGGCGGGGAACGCCATGCGTTCCTCGCCGCGACGCAGGGCGCTGAGTGCTCGCCTGACCATGACATCAATCAATTCAGAGCGATAGTCGCCACCGGCTCGCTGGTCGTCGATTGGGGTGACTGACTGGGTTGCGGCGGCCGCACAGGCGGCTATTCGTTCGGCATCCAGCGACCCACCAACGAGGGCGGCCTCGGCGTCGGGGCTTCGCACCACCGTTGGGGCGACGCTACCGAGAGCCAACCGAGCCGATGTCACAGCTCCGTTGGCCGGACCTTCACCATCGAAACCCAACACCATCGCCAGATGGACAACGGAGATGGCCTGAGCCCGACGAAGACCCAGCTTCAGAAACACGCCGCGCTCGTTGGATGCCAGGGCCGGAAACGCAAGGTCGGTGACGAACTCATCGGGTTGCAGCACGGTCTGTCGCACCCCGGTGTGGAAGTCGGTAAGGGGTACCGTCCGCTGTCCTCCCTGGGCGGCGATGCTCACGGTGGCATCAAGTGCCACCAGAGCGCTCACCGTGTCGTTGGCCGGGCTGCCGGTGACGACGTTGCCGACCACGGTGGCCCGGTTGCGAAGGGCCGGCGAACCCACTTCGAGGCTGGCCTGGGCGAGAGGCAGAGCCTTGCCGACGATCAGCGGGTGGGTGGCACATTGGTTGTGGGTGACCAGAGGGCCGAGGTGCATGAAGTCCGGCGCCTCGTGAATCATGGTGAGGCCGGGCACCCGGGTGATGTCGATCAACATCTCCAGATCTCGACCAACTCGACGGTCCAACTCGACCAGCAGGTCGGTGCCACCGGCAATCACCTTGGCTCGATCCCGATGAGTCGCCAGCAGTTCGAGCACTTCTTCGAGCGTTTCCGGCAGGACGTGACGGGCGACCGACAGGGCCGGTTGTTGGACCTCATGCATCGGGCCGGGCCTCTTCGCTGTTAGCACCGTTGTAGATGGCGCCGCCACCGGCGGCATAGGCCTGCAGTACTGCTACCGCCGCTTGGCGACGTACGTCGCGCTGTACCTCGATACCGATCGAAGTCAGATGCTCGACCCAATCAGCTGGCTTGTGGCCTTCGTCGAAGCCCACTGCCCTGGCATCGGAATCACTGGCACCACACACCAGACGTTTCACACCCGACCACGGAACCGCTCCGAGGCACATGGCACACGGTTCGGTACTCGACGTCAGTTCGTAGCCGCCGGCCAAACCAACCTGCCATGACCCAAGGGTCTGCCCGGCATGGGCGATGGCAACGATCTCGGCGTGAGCCACAGGGGCCAATGAGGGAACCACCAGGTTCACACCGGCTGCGATCAATCCGCCCTGCTCGTCGAAGACGCCGGCCGCAAACGGCCCGCCACTGCCCTCATCAACGTTCCTCTGGGCCAACGAAAGGACCAGGTCCATTCTGGCTTCGGGGCTGTCGAGGGGATCGGCGAAACCTCTTAGGTGGTCGGAAAACCAATCGGGAAGAGTCAAAACGATTGTTCCAGCCACTGTGCCTAGAGCGTGGCCAGTTCGATGGCCTGTGTCAATGACCTTCCTAGCCGAGCGCCCAACACGCACCGGGACTGATCGCGCTACCGTCCTCGGAGTGATCACCGAGGGCACCCTGTCTGGCAGCGAAGGCCAGGTCTATTTTCGCCGCAAAGAGCTGGCAGAAGAGGTCACCCCAACCCGGGTCGCGGTGATTGTCCACGGCTATGCCGAGCATGGCGGCCGGTACCGCCATGTCGCCGAGCATCTAGCCGAAACCGGTACCGTCACCTACCTGCCCGACCATCTCGGTCATGGTCGAAGTGACGGCGAGCGAGCGCTGGTTGTTGACTTCGAACACATTGTCGACGACCTGGAAGCGCTGGTCGCAGCGGCCGAGCAGGACTATCCCGGCCTACCGCTGGTGATGATCGGCCATTCCATGGGAGGCCTTCTCACTGCTCGGTTCGTCCAACGCAACCCCGATCGCTTGGCCGGGGCTGCCTTTCTGGGCGCCGTGCTGGGCGACTGGAAATGGGCCCGGGAGGTCTTGGCGTTGCCCGAGCTTCCGCCAAGCGACAGTGACCCCTCCGGGATGAGTCGGGATGAGGCCGCGTGTGCCGACTACGCCGACGATCCCCTCGTGTATCACGGCAGCTACAAACGTCCGTTGCTGGAAGCAGAAGTGGCGTGCCTCGATCGCTTTAACGAAGACATCGATGCCATCACCGTTCCCGTGCTGTTCATGCATGGCAGCGCCGACCCTTTCGTCCCACCGGAGGACACACGGGATGCCGTCGAGCAAATGGCCAGTGCCGACAAGACCTTCCACCTCTACGACGAAGCCCGTCACGAACTGGTCAACGAAACGAACCGGGCCGAGGTACTGGCCGACCTGCGGACGTTTGTTGACCGCGTCGGTCGGTGATCCATCAGCTCGTTCTGCGCCTCGCCCTTGTGGCCAGCGCCGCAATGGTTACCGTTGGCTGTGGGGCAACCCCCGCCGTTGAGTCCTCGGGCGACCCAACCACCGGTCTGCCAGAAGGCCGCTGGCTGGTAACGACGCTCGAGGTCGAGAGCCAAACGGTCGACCTAGCGCAGGCCGCCATCCGGCTGGAGATGCTCAACGTTGGTAGCTCGCTGCGGGTCGACACCGGTTGTCATCGACTCTTCGGTTCGTACACCTTCGACCCCAACGGGAGCGCCAGCTTCACCGTGCCCGGTGTCTCCACCAACGAATGCACCGCCGACGATCAGGCCATCGAAGATGCCTTCCTTTTGGTGATTGAGTCGGTCAGCTCGTGGCAGGGGGATCGTCAGGAGCTGTCGTTGGTTGCTCCGGCCGGTCGGCTGGCGCTCGCCCCTGTCGAGTGAGCATCTGCACCTTCAGACCGCCGTGGCCGTAGCGGCCAACCGGACGAAGCGCTCCATCGGCTTCCTTGGCCAGCTTCGGGTCGGCCACCACCATTGCCAGCTGCCATTGGGGTCGACGTTCCCTTAGAGCGGCGCCAAACCGTCTGTAGAGAGGCCGCAGGTCGCCGCCGGCGACCCGCTTGCCATAGGGCGGGTTGGTGGCCACCAGCCCAACGCCAGGATCGCCGGAGAGGTGAGAGACCACCTGCTCAGATGCGGTGACCAGATCGGCAACCCCAGCCCGCTCGGCATTGGCCTTGGTCATCTCGACTGCACCGGAGTCACGGTCCGACGCCTCGATGGCGAAATCCACCTCTCGGGCCTCGTTCGCCGCCACACCCTTCACACTCCCCCAGGTACCCGGTTCAAAATCGGGCCAACTGGTGAAGGCAAAGTCACGCTCGCCCCCGGGCGGCAGGTTTCGGGCCATGAGAGCAGCCTCGATGGCGATGGTGCCAGAACCGCAGAACGGATCAAGCAACGGTGTGTCTGCCTTCCAACCGGTGGACAAAAGCAGGGCCGCCGCCATCGTTGGTCGTAACGGGGCGACACCGGTCTCGGTTCGCCAACCCCGTTGGTGAAGCGAATCGCCCGAGGCATCGACGCTGATCGAGAACAGATCGTGGTCGACCCGCACCACGAACGGTTGCACCGGAGCATCCCGGGCCACCTCCCGACCATGGCCGGGGCTCACGATTTTCTCCAACCGTTCGGCGATGGCTTCGGTGTGGATGAGCTTCGACTTGCGGGCCGTTACCCGAAACTCGGGCCGGATCCCCGGCCCGACCCAGTTCTCCCACGGGATTTCCTCGGCCCTGGTTTCGAGGAAGTTGAAGTCGGTGGCCCGAAACCTAGCTACCCGTACCAGCATGCGGGAGGCCGTCCGTGACCAGAGGTTGGCGGCGTAGAGCTCCCTGGTCGTCAACTTGCACTCGATGACACCGGCTCCCACTGTTCGGGCTTTGATGCCAAGCGCGATGAGTTCGGCCTCACATACCGGTTCCAGCCCGGGAGTACAGATTGCGGCAGCTTCCAACCGGGCCATGCGTGAGCCTCTTTCGTCTCCTCTAGCTTGGCAGCGTGCCCGACGGAATCCCCCCTGCCGCCACGTCGCGCTCATCGGTTCGATCGCTGGTCCAGAAGCGGCTTCTCATTACCTTCGCCGTCTACATCCTTCTCGGATTGCCAGAAGGCGTGCTTGGAACAGTCTGGCCGAGCGCCCAGCGGACCTTCGAGCAGCCCACATCGGGGCTGGCGTCAGTGCTCATCGCCTACACCCTCGGGTACCTGGTTGCCACCTTCGGGTCCGGTCGGTTGACCGAGCTGTTCGAAACCGAGCGGGCCACCCAACTCGGTGTCGCAGTGACGCTTGGTGGCCTCCTGGGTTACACGTTGGCCCCCGCCTGGGTGCTCTTTGTGTTGAGCGCGCTGCTTGTCGGGTGTGGGGCTGGCACCGTCGACGCCGTCATCAACGCCGACGTCGCCGTCCGCCATGGTCAACGAGTCATGCATCTGTTGGCCGCGTCATTTGGCGTCGGAGCAACTCTTGGCCCGCTACTGGTTGGATTGCTTCTCGAAGTCGGCATCGATTGGCGAGTGGCCTACGGCCTCCTTGCCGTGATGGAAGGGGCCATTCTCCTCAGCCTGCTGACGTTGAGCGACCAACGAGGAGTGGAGGAGGCTGGCGGCCGGATCAATCCAACCAAAGCCAGCGCCGCCCGCCCTGATCTGGCCCTGGCCGCCACCCTTGTGCAGTTCGCGATCTACGTCGGCGTCGAGGTGTCCGTCGGAGCCTGGACGCTGAGCGTCCTCGTCGGCGAGCGGGGCTACGGAGCCGGCCTGGCCGGTGTTGCCGTGGCCGCCTACTGGGCCGGCCTTACCGTTGGTCGGCTGTTACTCAGCGTTCTCGACGACGCCCTGAGCGAACGCACGCTGTTGCGGGGCGCGTCGGCAATTGCCGTGGCGGCCAGTGTCTGGTTCTGGATCGGCGGGCCCGGCGCGGTGTTGGCCTTGCCGCTGTTGGGGTTGGCCTTCGCCGGCATCTTCCCCTCGCTGGTGCTTCTCACCCCCGGGTGGCTTGGCACCAGAAGAGTGGCCCGAGCTGTTGGCTACCAGCTGGCGGCGTCGAGCGCCGGCGCCATCGTGGCTGCCTGGTCGATCGGTCGCCTGGTCGGATCTCAGGGCCTCGGGGCAGCGCCGGCGGCCTTCGTTGTGTTGTGTGTGCTCCTAGCCGCGTCCCAACTCTTCACCGAGTGGTCCACCCGCCCATAAAGAACGTGAGATCAGCTGGCTTGACGCAGGGCCCGCTCGAGAAGGCGGGCATCGCCGAGACGGCGGCGAAGTTCGCGTTCAAGGCCGGCAATGGGGTGCAGGTTCTGTGGCGCCCGAGTGTCTTTGTGGGGCTGGCTGGCATAGCGAGGCAGGAGGGCGCTGACGAGATCGGCCCTGGCCGCGGCGTCGGTGGCAGTTCCCAACCCCGGAAGTTCGAGCCGGACAATGCCGCTGAGGGGATGAGCCACCGGGCCCGGGAGCCGGAGATACCACGACCACCGGGAGAACCGTCCGCCGATGAGGAAGATGGGCGTGCGCTGGCCTGCTGCTAGCTGACCAACAACGGCGTGTTGTTCGGGCGGGAGGTACTGCACGTGTTGGGTCTTGATGTAGCCAACGCCCGCCGCAGTGTCGCGGCCCCTTAACGGGCCATCGAACACCACGATGTCGGAGCCGCTGCTGTCGACCGTCAGCGTGGTCTCCAAGGCAATCATGTGATTGTGAATGGCCAAATGGAGCGGCTCGTCACCCTCGCCGATGGTGGGCCGGAGCTGATAGGTGGCGTGCTGAGTACAAATGGGGCCGGCATCGGGGGCTGCGGTGTAGAGGCCTCGTTCGACCTCGGCCTGGGTGATCTTTGCCTCGCCGCCTTCAGAGCGGACCACCCCGGCCGCCACCGTGGCGCAGACACCGGGAAAGGCAATGGTGCCGGGTCGGCCGTCGACATCAGGCGTGAGCCAGATACGGGCGTCGATACGGCGAATGCCGTCGATGAACAGAAGAGCTGGTGTTGAAACCACCGGGTCCGGGGTCAGTGGCCGCCACTGGGCACCATCGACTTCGACCTCGAGATCGACCGGATCATTGGCGGCCTCCAACGAACTTTCGTCGGCCGACACGCCGTACGAGGGGTCCCACGACTCGACTGCAAACTTCATGCTCCCGCTCCTGTTGGCGCCGACACTTCTACCCCGCCACCCATCATCCGGATGGATGAAGTCGTCGGACCTTTCTGCACCACGATCTGGACCGGCATCCGCTCGGCCAATGCTTCGATGTGGGTGACGATGCCGACTAGTC